>WFUL01000130.1 GCA_015484985.1 Anaerolineales bacterium
CCACACCTCCAGACCTCGAGTGGGACCGCCGTCCACTTCCGGACGCACACCCGGACGGGCAGCAATCTCGTCGGCCCAATCCAGCAGGATGCGCAACTCCTCCAACGTCTCCAGAGCAGGCGGTTGGGCTGGAAGCTGTCCCACAAAGACCTGTCCCGAGGTGCCGTCCACAGAAATCCAAGTACCCTCGGGATATTCTTTGCCGTTGATCTGAAGGACACGCCGCTCCATATCGATTTTGATGTCCGAAGCGCCCACCACCGCCGGAATACCAAACTGTCGGGCGACGACCGCCGCGTGGGACGTCGCGCCTCCCTCGGTGGTTACAATGGCCTTGGAGACCAACATGGCCGGCACATCCTCGGGCTTGGTGAAAGGCCGCATAAGAATGACAGGCTCACCTTCCGCGGCTTTTGCCTTGGCCTTTTCGGAGTCCAGGTACACCCGCCCCACGGCCGCACCGGGGGAGGCATTCACCCCGCGAGCCAAAAGTTTCCCTTCATGACGGGCCTTTGCCAGGTCATGGGGGTTGAATTGGGGATGGAGCAACTGCTCCACATCTTCCGGGGAAACCCGTTTGACCGCTTCCTCCTTGGAAATCAACCCTTCCTCGACCATATCCACGGCCATTTTGACCTTGGCCTGAGGGGTGGCCTTTCCTGCCCGGGTCTGGAGCATCCACACCTTCCCCCGCTCGATGGTGAATTCGATGTCCTGCATGATGCGGAAGTGACGCTCCAGCCGCTCCGCCATGTCCTGAAGTTGAGCGTAGACCTCCGGCATATCCTGAGCCAATTTGGCCACCGGGGAAGGGGTGCGCACACCCGCGACAACGTCTTCACCCTGGGCGTTCACCAGGTACTCGCCCCAGAGCTCCTTTTCACCCGTGCTGGGATTCCGGGTGAAGACCACGCCGGTGCCTGAGTCGGGGCCCAAGTTCCCGAACACCATGGCCACGATGTTCACCGCGGTGCCCAAGTCATCCGGGATACCTGTTCGAGCCCGATATGCTCGCGCCCGGGGGCTGTTCCAGGAGCGGAACACCGCTTCCATGGCCATGCGCAACTGTTCATAAGGGTCTTGGGGAAACTCTCGACCATGGAACATATACACACCCTTGAAGCGCCGCACGACCCGCTTCCATGCTTCCGCATCCAGCTGGGTCTCGTCTTCGGCTCCTTGCTCCGCCATTTCCTCCCGTAAAGCCCGATCGAAGTCCTCCTCAGGCAGACCCAAAACCGTCTTTCCAAACATCTGCAACAAACGCCGATAAGCATCCCAAGCAAACCGCGGGTTGTTGGTCATCTCGGCCAAGCCATGGACCGTTTCATCGTTCAACCCCACGTTGAGGATGGTGTCCATCATGCCCGGCATCGAAAATTTGGCCCCTGACCGGCAGGACACCAGCAGGGGCCGCGAAGGGTCACCGAACTTTTTCGCCATTTTGCCTTCCAAGTAGGCCATTCCCTCCAGCACCTCCTCCCACAGGCCCGGTGGGAAGGCACCGTGCTCCAAGTAGTAAAGACAGGCCCGGGTCACGACGGTAAAACCAGGAGGCACAGGCAGGCCGATTGCGGTCATCTCACCCAGACCGGCCCCCTTGCCACCCAAGAGGGAACGCACCGCATCGTCATCGCCGCCGAGGCGTTGCTTAAGGTCGGCGTATTCGTCAAAGGTGTAAACCCACTTTTCGGACATGGCCCTCCTCCACATCAAAGGAGTGTTCTGAAAAAATTGTAACATGGCTTTTCGTAACCCCGGCCCGACGAACGTCATGGCGCGTGGCGCACCGGCGGGGAGCAGACCCCCCGGATGCCCGAACCCAGAGGCGCTTCGTGATACACTGAAGGTCGGTCCGACCCCATCCATGAAAGGAGGTCCGCCATGACGAGCAAGAAGCAACGCCTTCCCGTGGAACCCGTGCGCCTGGCCGAGATGGTGGCCTATCAGGAGGGGGCCATTGTCAGCCGCACGCTGCTGGACCGCAAAGCGGGCACGGTGACCCTCTTCGCCTTCGACGAAGGCCAGCAGCTCAGCGAGCACACCACCCCATATGACGCCCTGGTGTACGTACTGGAAGGCACGGCGGAAATCACGATTGAGGGCACGCCGCATCGTGTCTCCGCGGGGGAGGGTATCGGGCTACCCGCCCACCGCCCTCATGCGGTACGGGCGGTCCGCCCCTTCAAAATGTTGCTCATCATGGTGCGGGAGTGAGCCTTGCGGAAACACCCCTCGGCAGGAACGGCTGGCCTCGGAAAGTTCGACCGGGCGCGCGTGGCGCTGGTTCGGTGGGCGCGTGGCCCCGTCATCGGGATGGTGGCCCTGGTCTGGGTGGTCTACCATACCCAGGTGCTTGCTCACGCCTTCCCGAAATCGAAGGCCCAGGAGGCGCCCCTGCCGCCGGACCTGCACCTGGCCTACACCCCGGCCCACCTCAAGCAGGATTTCGCCTACTGGAGCCAGCATCGGGCGGCCTTCTTGTGGGGTCACCTGCTGGTGGACAACGTGTACCCCTTGATTTACGGCCTGCTCCTGGCTCTCCTGCTGACGGCCTTGCGGCCCCGTAGATTTCCCGACCAAGCGCCGTGGTGGGCCCTGGCCCTTCCCGTGGCCATGGTC
>WFUL01000131.1 GCA_015484985.1 Anaerolineales bacterium
ACTCTTCGACCTCAATACCGGGGAACCCCTCTCCGAACCGGTGCCTTTTGACACCTTTGCCGACTGTGAGCGCAACGCCATCTTGATTAACTTCATCCCATAGTCAGAGGAGCGGACATGTCCAATCGCTGGCCGGACAAGTACATCATCGGTTTGACGGGGAACATCGCCACGGGCAAAAGTGTGGTCCGCAAAATGTTGGAGCACCTGGGGGCATACGGCATTGACGCGGATGAGCTGGCCCATCGGGCCATCGCGAAGGGCGCCCCAGGTTATGGACCGGTCGTGCAAACTTTCGGTACCTGGATTCTGAAACCCGATGGCGAAATCGACCGGGGCCGCCTGGCGCGTATCGTGTTCTCCGACCCTAAAGCCCTACGTCGCCTGGAGGCCATCGTACATCCGCTGGTCATAAAAGCCGTGGAGTTCCTCATCGAGCGGGCTCGATATCGTGTGATTGTGGTGGAGGCCATCAAGTTACTGGAATCGGACTTGCGTCAGTGGTGCGACGCCATCTGGGTGGTGGACGCGCCGCCGGAAATCCAATTGAAACGACTCATTCAACAACGAGGTATGCAGGAAAGCGATGCGTATCAGCGTATCCTGTCCCAACCTTCTCAGGCAGAGAAACTGGCTCAGGCTGATGTCATCATCCGTAATGATGGCGATTTCGAGAAGGCCTGGCGTCAGGTGCTGGCCGCGTGGGAGCGTATCCCCTCTACGTTCCGGGAGGCCAAGAAGCCCGCGCCGTCACGCTCCCAAAAGGAGACGCCCAAAGCACAAAGGGCTCTCGTGACCCCGGCGCCCGCTCAGGTCGAGCTCCAGGTGCGACGGGCGACCCCGAAGGATGCCCAGGGAATCAGTCAGTTCATCACTCAGGTGACTCAGGGTCGAGAACGACCCACCCGTACGGACATCATCGCCCGTTTCGGCGACCGGGCATACGTGCTTCTCCTGGAAGGGGAGGACCGGATGGTGGGCCTGCTGGGGTGGAAGGTGGAGAACCTGGTAGCCCGGGTGATGGACATATACATCCTGGACGAAATCCCGCCGGAAGCAGGTCTGAAAAAGGCCCTGGCCTATGTAGAAAAGAACGCCCAGGAATTGCAATGTGAAGTCATGCTTGTCTTCGTCCTCCCTACCCTCTACCATCGAAGCAGGGAGGTATGGCAGGAATTGGGTTATCAACCACGCGCCATTGAAGATCTACAGGTGCCGGTCTGGCAGGAAGCTGCTCGAGAGTCGCAACCTGAAGGCACTATGCTGCTCTTCAAGCAACTCCGCAAGGATCGGGTTTTACAGCCTCTATAAGGGTGGAAGGGACAACAACCGTGATGACGCAATGGTGGCAGGAACTACTCTTCATCTTTGAGCGCTTTACATGGACCAGTTTGCTGGACATTCTACTCGTCGCGCTTATCTTCTTCACCGTCCTCACCTGGCTGCAAAACACCCAGGGGATGACGATTCTACGGGGCATCCTGGTGGTGCTCTTTTTCATCGGCTTTGTCCTTAGCGTGCTTAATTTGCCCGCCCTCAACTGGCTTCTGCGGAACCTGTTGCCTTCCTTGCTGGTGGTGGTCCCCGTCATCTTCGCCCCCGAAATTCGACAGGCCCTGGAACGGCTAGGGCGCCTGGGCTTCACACCCATGTGGGTGCGTTACTACGACCGGGAGCGGGTTATCCACACCATCGTGGAAGCCGTAGCGCACATGAGTCGGAATCGAGTGGGTGCTCTTATCGTCGTCGAACGGCGAACCAGCCTGGGGGAATACGCGGCCAGTGGTGTGCTGTTGGATGCCCTGCCCTCTCCAGAACTCCTCATCCAAATCTTTCATCCCAACACGCCGTTGCATGACGGTGCGGTGCTCATGCGGCGGGGGCGCATCTACGCCGCGGCCTGTATCCTTCCTTTACCCGAGCACCCGGTGTCCGCTCCCCGGCCCGACCGGCGCCTGGGTTTGCGTCATCGCGCAGCCATCGGTATAACCGAGCGCAGCGACGCGCTGGCCGTGGTTGTTTCTGAAGAAACGGGGATGATTTCCGTGGCCCAAAACGGCGCCCTTTCCCGAGACCTAACCCGGGAACAACTGCAACGCATCCTGGAAAGCCAGCTGGTATTCCCCGAAGGATGGGATTTCCCCTTCCTGCGCCGCAGGCGTAACCGCGGGCATACTTTCCCCTTTTCCGGAGGCCCCTCGTGAAACGCCTGGCAGGTTTTTTCATACGCCATTGGAGCAATCTTCTACTCTCCTTAACCTTGGCGGTCATGATTTGGGTGGTGGCCGAAGTAAGCGGAGACCCCAACCTCAGTCAGCCCTACCCCTACCCTGTGGTCCTGGAAGTTATCGGAAAGGACCCGGACCTCATTATGACCAGCGAAATTCCAACGGGCGTGCGGGTGCAGATTCGGGCTCCTCAGAGCGTCTGGTCCCGTCTGATTGCGGAACGAGGCGTTCGCGCCTTCATCGACCTCTCGGGTCTGGGACCGGGTACATATTCCATCCCTATCCAGATTCGGGTCAACGCCCAGCCGGTGCTGGTGGAAGACTACGAACCCCGGGAGGTGGAGGTCGTCCTGGAGGAACGTGTGGTCAAAACCTTCCCCGTGGAAATCGAAATCCAGGGCGAGCCTGCGGTGGGTTACCAGTTTGGCGACCTAAAGGTGACGCCCGAAAAGGTGCGCGTGGAAGGACCTCGAAGCGCGGTGGAACGCGTGCGCGCCGTGCGGGCCCGGGTCTTCGTCCAGGATCTACGGACCACCCTCGAACGGGTGATGGACGTCAGAGCCTATGACGAGCGAGGGTTACCTGTGGATGAAGTCACCGTCACACCAAAACAGGTACAGGTCACCCTTCCCGTCAAACAATTGGGTGGATACCGGGACGTATCTGTGCGCGTGGTCCTGGAAGGACAGCCCGCGACCGGGTACCTCATTGCCAACATCGCTGTTTATCCCCCTGTGGTGACCCTGTTCTCACCCAATCCCACCAAGGTATTGGAAATTCCCGGTTTTGTAGAGACGGAACCAGTGAACATTGAAGGAGTCACGGAAGATGTGGAGTTACGGGTGGGCCTGAAATTGCCGGAAGATATTCAGGTGGTGGGCGAGGACAAGGTCCTGGTACAAATCGCCGTCCAGCCAGTGAAGACCTCCGTTACCGTGCAGCTCCCTGTAGAAGTGGTGGGTCTGTCGCCCAACTACCAAGCCACGGTCTCCCCTGCTACAGTGGACGTCATTCTGCTGGGACCGGTGGTGGTGCTCAAAGATTTCAAGCCTGAAGAGTCCATGCGAGCCTACATCGACGTCACCGACCTCGAACCGGGAACCTACACTCTGGAAGTTAACGTGGAAGTTTTCCTCAAAGATGTAGAAGTGAAAGCTATCTTGCCACCGCAGGTGGAAGTGACCATTGAGGTGGGCACGCCCCCACCGATCACCCCCACAGGCACCGCGACGCCCGGTGCGCCTTGATACACGTGCGTGAGGACGCCCCATGACGCAGACGCAAGGGCTTGTGGTATTGGACTTTGGCGGTCAGTATGCTCAACTCATCGCTCGACGTTTGCGGGAACAGGGCGTTTACGCCGAACTCGTCCCCTGGGACGCGCCTCAGGAAGAGGTGATGGCCCTGCGACCCTGCGGGTTCGTGCTCTCCGGCGGACCGGCTTCCGTATACGAGCCCGGCGCGCCCCAAATTCCCGAATACGTCTTCCAGAGCGGCCTCCCTATCCTGGGGATTTGTTATGGCCTGCAGGCCCTGGTGCATCAACAGGGTGGCCAGGTGGCGCCCGCGCCCCGGCGGGAATACGGCCTGGTCTGGCTGGAGGTCCCCCGAGAGAACCCCCTCATTCCTCCGGGACGTCACCAGGTCTGGATGTCCCACGGCGACCGGGTCGAGGTCATCCCTTCCGGATTCCAGGTCCTGGGCTCGACAGAACACAGCCCCTACGCGGCCATCGGCGACGTAGAGCGGGGGTACTACGGCGTGCAATTCCACCCCGAGGTCCAGCACACCCCCATCGGCCCGGACATCCTCCGCCGTTTCGCCGAGCATGTATGTGGCGTGACCGCCAACTGGCATCCCGGGAACTGGATTCCCCGGCTGGTTGACGAGATTCGTCAAAAAGTGGGCCGGGAACGGGTGCTGGCCGCGGTCAGCGGAGGGGTGGATTCCACTGTAGCCGCGGCCCTGGTGCATCGGGCCGTGGGGGACCAACTCATCGCGGTCTTTGTGGACACCGGCCTGCTGCGCAAAGGTGAACGGGAACTGGTGGAAAGGGCCCTCAAGGACGTTTTGGGCGTGCCCCTGCGGGTCGTGGATGCCTCGCAAGAATTCCTGAACGCCCTACGGGGCGTCACCGACCCCGAGGAAAAACGGCGTATCGTAGGGGAGACCTTCATCCGGGTGTTCGAGCGGGAGGCACGCGCGGTGGGGCATCCGCCTTTCCTGGTACAGGGAACGATTTACCCCGACGTCATCGAGTCCCGGGCACCGGAACGTCGCCATGCCGCCCGCATCAAGACCCATCACAATGTGGGCGGGCTTCCGCCGGACATGCGCTTCACCCTGGTGGAGCCCTTGCGGTACTTTTTCAAGGACGAAGTGCGCCGCCTGGGCCTGGCCCTGGGCCTCCCGGAAGAACTCGTCTGGCGACAGCCCTTCCCCGGACCGGGACTGGCCGTGCGATGCCTGGGCGAGGTGACCCCAGAACGCCTGACCGTGCTGCGAGAGGCCGACGCCATCTTTCGGGAAGAGTTGCGCCGCGCGGGTTACCTGGGTCCTCCTCGGCGCAAGGGGCCCCGACCCGTTTCCCAGGCCTTCGCGGTGCTGCTCCCCGTGCGCGCGGTGGGCGTCATGGGCGACCAGCGCACCTATGAAGAGGTGGTCGCGCTCCGGGCCGTGGTCACCGAGGACTTCATGACCGCAGACTGGGCGCCCCTTCCCCACGAACTGCTGGCTCGTGTGGCCTCCCGCATCGTGAATGAAGTGCCCGGTGTGAATCGCGTGGTGTACGATATTACGACGAAGCCCCCGGGAACCATCGAATGGGAATGACAGGGGGCCGAATCTTCCAAGCGCAGGAGCCGTCAAGATGAACGAAGTGGTGCTGATTGATGCCGGCGTGGGGAACCTGCACTCGGTGCACAAAGCCCTGGAACACGTGGGCGCCCGGGTGCATCGCACCCAGGACCCCGAGGCGGTGCGCCGGGCGACCAAAATGGTCCTCCCCGGCGTCGGGGCCTTTGGCGATTTTATGGCGGGCCTCCGAAAGCACGGCCTGGAGGAAGCGGTTCGCGAGGCCCTGGCCCGCGGCGTGCCCCTATTGGGCATTTGCGTGGGCATGCAGGCCTTGTTCGAGGTGAGTTACGAACTGGGCACCCACGCGGGGTTAGGCCTGCTGCCGGGAGAGGTGCGCCGCTTTCCCAACCAACCCGGTTTGAAAATCCCCCACACCGGCTGGAACCAAATCTGGATGCGCAAAACATCACCCCTGTTGACCGGTATCCCCTCCGGCGCGTACGTGTACTTCAACCACAGCTACTACTGTGTACCCGCTTCGGATGCTCCTGTGGTGGCCGAAACGGATTACGGTCTTCGATACGCCAGCGTCGTCCAGAAAGACCATATCTTTGGCGTGCAATTCCATCCTGAAAAGAGCCAGCGGGTGGGACTTCAAATCCTGGCCAACTTTGTGGAACGAGTCACAGGGGTATAATTCTTTCACCATCCTGAAATGTGGAAACGGAGGTGTCACGATGCCCGCCATTCGCATTGGCAATCGCTGGGTTGGCGACGGCTATCCCACGTATTTCATCGCCGATATCGGGGCCAACCACGACGGTTCCCTGGAACGGGCCAAAATGCTCATTCGACTGGCCAAGGAAGCCGGCGCGGACGCGGTGAAGTTCCAACACTTTCGCGCGCCGTACATCGTCTCCGACTACGGCTTCAAAGCCCTGGGCCGCCAGCTCAGCCACCAGGCCGAGTGGAAGAAATCCGTTTATGAGGTGTACGAAGAGGCCTCCCTGCCCTGGGAATGGACGCCTGTCCTTAAGGAAGAGGCCGACAAAGTGGGCATTGACTTCTTCTCCTCGCCATATGACTTCGGCGCGGTGGACCATCTGGAGCCCTATGTAGACGTATACAAGGCGGGTTCGGGGCTCATGTCCTGGCCGGAGTTGCTGGTCTACATGGCCAAGAAGGGCAAGCCCATCATCATGGCCACAGGCGCGGCGGACATCAGCGACGTGGCCCGGGCCATGCGCATGGTCAAGCAGGTGAACAACCAAGTCGTGCTCATGCAATGCAACACCAACTATACGGGGCAGGAAGAGAACTTCGACCACATCCATCTGAACGTCCTCAAAACGTATCGTCTCATGTGGCCCGATGTGGTGCTGGGGCTTTCCGACCACACCCGAGGACTGGCCACCGTGTTGGGTGCCGTGGCCCTGGGCGCCCGGGTCATCGAGCGCCATTTCACCGACGACCCCACCCGAGAGGGACCCGACCACAAGTTCGCCACCCCTCCCGACGAGTGGGAACTCATGGTCAAAGAAACCCGACGCCTGGAGCGGGCCCTGGGATCTACGGACAAATTCATCACGGACAACGAAAAGGATACTTACATCGTCCAGCGCCGCTGCTTGCGGGCGGCTCGGGACATCAAGGCGGGCGAAATCCTGACCCGGGAAATGATCGATGTCCTGCGGCCCAACACTCCTGGAGCCATCCAGCCCTGGGAAATCGACCGGGTCATCGGCACCAAGGCCCTGCGGGATATCCCCAAAGGCAAAGAACTGCGATGGACCGATCTGGCCGACCCTGACGCGCCCTGTCCATGATCCCTTAGGAAGGGACTGTCCCAGGGGGCGTGGACGGCGGTTTCCCGCGTCGTCGGCGTCCCCTGGTCATCACCGAGACGGTCGTCTTTTGCGCGAGAGGATGCCCTGGGCTCTCACTGTTGCCGGAGTGCCCAATGAGCACATACCAAGCCGATTGTCCCAGGCGATGGCATTGCGCCGGCCGGGCACGGGACCACTCTACTGGTTTCTTCACCCACACCCGCCTACAAAATTGAAACGGTCACGCCATCGTCCTCTGGGGGAAATGACCACGTCCAATCTTGGGTATAATGCCTTTGACGACTCAACAAAGGATGGTGGATATGATTGAGATTGCGTCCCGGGTCTACATTGAAGACCGTTACCCAGGACCGATTTTGGGTTTGGCTGTGCTGGCCCGAGGCATTGTATTAGTCGACGCGCCTCCCTGCCCAGATGCCGCGCAGACCTGGCAACACGCCATTCGGGCTATGAATGGAGGGTTTCCGGATCGCATCCTGGTGCTTCTGGACCATCATCCCGACCGCACCCTGGGAGCCGCCATCGTCAATGGTACCATCGTAGCCCACGAATCTACAGCCCATTGGTTCCAACAGCACACGTCCTACTTTCGTCCGAGCACGGAGAAACGAGGAGAGATGTGGGAGACCTGTCCTACTTTGCAATCTCCCCAATGGCCTCGCCCCCATGTAGCCTTTACTGACCAGTTAAGCCTGTATTTAGGGGACATCCCCGTCTACGTTCATCACCGTCCTGGTCCGGCTCCCGGGGCCAGTTGGCTGGAAATTCCCCACCTACGGGTGATCTTCGTGGGAGATGCCGTAGTTCTTAAAGAGCCACCTTTCTTAGCGGAAGCCGATCTGGAAGCCTGGATACAAACCCTCGATATCTTACTGGAGCAATACGGTCACTATTTCATCGTTAGTGGTAGAGATGGACTCATCGAACCCGAACGGGATATTCCCCAAATGCGCCAGCGCCTGGAGGAATGGCACCAACAACTCACCACCTGGGGGAAGGAAAAACAACCCTGGTCGAAGGTGTCCAAACAAGTGGAAAAGTGGCTGGCCATTTGGGACCCGCCCTCCGAGCGTCAGGCCCAGATCTTTCGGCAGCGCCTCCTCTATGGTGTGGGCAATTACTACCGACGGCGCTTTCTGACCCCCAAGCGCCGGGGGCGACGATCCAAGGGCAGTGGCTAAGGAAATCCATGGCAGGAGAGAGAAAGGAATGAGTATCCATCGCATCCTTGTGGTGGAAGATGAGCCAGAAACGGCCCGTATGGTCCAAGATATTATCCGAAACTATTTCCAAGATGTGGCGGAAGTCAGCACGGTACTTTCCGCCGAGGAAGCGCTATTGGAATCCCTGGAGTACAGCCCGGACTTGTTGATTGCCGATTTGGGGCTTCCCGGCCTTTCCGGGGACCGGTTCATCCGGCGCTTCCGGCGCATCTGTCCCGGGACGCCTATCATCGTGATTACCGGCTGGGACCGTCGTCAGGCCAAGGGGGCGTTGCATCGTTTGGGCGTGGATGCTTTGCTCTTCAAACCCTTCGAGCCTCAGAAATTGGTGGAGCACATCCAACGCCTGCTCCCCTCACAACAAGGT
>WFUL01000132.1 GCA_015484985.1 Anaerolineales bacterium
CCCTGGAAGAACTTCATCTCCAGGATGTTGTACAGCAACCACTCCGCGGTAAAGCGGCGCTCACCGGGCGGACGCAATTGCTCGATGGCCTCTTGGAGCACGGCGCGCAGGCCCTGAACCACGTTACCGTCATAGCGCGCCGCGGCTTGCTGCACCACTTTCCAGCGCAGCAACGGGTTATCGCTGAGTTTGGGACCACCCCAGTAGTGCTTGAGAGCATCCCGGACCCAGTGAAATACCTCACCCGTGGGCGGGAGTTCTTCTTCGGACATCAAAGCCCGACGGCGGTCAAAACGGGCCACGGCCCGCAACCGGGGCAAAAGGGTAGATTGCTGCACCAGCGTCTGCAAGGCCGTGAGCACCCGTCGGGAACGCTGCCATTCCTGCAAGGCCAGCACGGCCCGTTCAGAGACCGCGTCCAGCACCTCCTGATCATCTTCCGTCAATGCCGCTTTCTGACGAGGGAAAATAAGCATCCCCAGGAGCACGTCGGATTCCGGATCGTGCAAAGCCCGCACCCAGTACCCATCCCACACGAAATAACCCGGACCGTTCTTGGGCGGTTCCAATGCCGGGCGGGGCAAATCCTGCCAATCTCCAATGGTAACCAGCAGGAGAGGTTCATCGTTCTCAAAAGCCACCAACAGAGCCCGGTCCACCCGCAATTGGTCGCACACCACACCCAACAACGCCTCCAGGAACTGGCGCAGGTCCTGGGGCGTGAACAGGCGCTCACTGATGTGGGTCAGCAAATCCGCCGCTGGATCCTGCACCGGCCACAGACGTTCCAGCCAGGGAAGGATGAGACCGATGATGTAACTGGTGAACAACAACGTGATCACCAGGGCCAAGGGCACCCACAACCCATAGGTCTCGCCAAAGACGAAAAGCCCCCAACGCCGAGCCAACGTTGCGGCTGCCAGGGCCAGGGAAACGGTCACCGGACCCCGCAACACCCATCGCAACAACCGCTGCTGTACCAAACGGTCAGGAAGCGCCACACCAAAAAAGGCCGCGGCATAGGCCATCAGGAACAACAACGTGCCCACCACGATTTGGTTGAGGGTCCCCAGAAGCCAAAATAGCCCCACCCAACGCCCAGCCAGTGCTTCGCCAAAAGCCAAATAGGGGAAGGAGCCTACGGCGATGGCCAATGCACCGGCCAACAGATAGGCCAACCGTCGTCGGGAGACGCGCACCACAGTGCGGCGATAGGCCCGCCAGAGATTCACCAGGGCGAACACCATCACCACGGCATAGAACCCAATGAAAACCCAGGCCCAGGGACCGGCCCGAAAGTGAGGAGCGGGCGTCTCCCGGAAGGCCCCCAGAATAAGCTCCCGGGGCCACCACATGGCCACGGCGAACCCTGCTCCCAGGACATACGCCGCGCGCACGGCCCAGATGCGCCGTCCCCGGGAGGGTCTACCCGTCAACGCCAATACCGCATCGGAGAAATGGAGCAACGTGGCGGGAAGGAAAGCCAGACCGGTCCAGAGCACCCGCAACCAGAAGGCCTTGAGCTCGGGGGTTTCTGCCACATTGGTGAGGGCCTCTCCCCCATATAGAGGAACCAACACCAACAAGACCAGGGAAAAGGCGCGAGCCACTCGAACTCGCAAGTTGAAGGTGAGGGTGTAAAGCCACAGGCCTGCGGCAGCAATGCCGATGGCTGCGGACAGAATAGCGTTTAGTGTATGGAGGAAGGAGTGGAACATGGCACTACGATGAGGAAAGGAATCTGTTCAAGATTCCTCGGTATCCCCTACCTGAAGTACAGCCCAGAAGGCCTCTTGGGGAATTTCCACCTTGCCCACCATCTTGAGGCGCTTTTTACCTCGCTTCTGGCGCTCCAGCAGTTTCTTCTTCCGGGTCACATCACCGCCATAGCATTTCGCCAGCACGTCTTTACGCAGGGCCTTGACGTTGGCCCGGGCGATGATCTTCCCATCCGCTGCGGCCTGTATAGGTACGGTGAACAGCTGCCGAGGAATGAGTTCCTTCAACTTGGACACCAGTTTCTGCCCCACCCGATAGGCATGCTCCCTGGCGACAATCATGGCCAGGGCATCCACTGGCTCCTTGTTCACCAACACTTCCAGTTTGACCAGGTCGCCGGGACGGTAGCCAATCAGTTGATAATCGAGAGAGGCATACCCGCGGGTGCGCGACTTGAGCTGGTCGAAGAAGTCCACGATGAGCTCGGCGAGGGGCATTTCAATGTGCAGGACCACCCGGTCCGGGGAAGGGTGCTCCTGGTCCTTCAGGACCCCTCGCCGTTTGGTGATCAGGTCCATCACAGGTCCGTAGAACTCCAGCGGGGTGTAAATCTGAACTTCCACCCACGGCTCTCGAATCTCGGCAATCCGGTCCCGAGGCGGCAGATCCGCGGGTGTGCGCACCCGCTGCACAGAACCGTCTTTGAGCACCACCTCGTATTCCACCGAAGGCGCGGTCACCAAAATGTCCAGGTCGTACTCTCGTTCCAGGCGTTCCTGCACAATTTCCATGTGGAACATGCCCAGGAACCCACATCGAAAGCCCGCGCCCAGGGCCTGGGAATGCTCGGGCTCGAAGCTCAACGCCGCATCGTTGAGCTGGAGCTTGGCCAGCGCGTCCCGCAGGCCTTCGTAGTCCTCCGGGTTCACGGGGTAAATACTGGCAAAGACCATGGGTTTGGGATGCCGATAGCCCGGCAGCGGCTCCGCCGCAGGACGCTGTTTGTGGGTCAGGGTGTCTCCGACGCGACAGTCCTGCACGGTCTTCAGACCTGTGGCCACGTAGCCCACTTCACCCGTATTGAGCTCCTGGGTGGGCGTCATATCGGGCTTGAAGACGCCAATTTCCACGGCTTCGAACTCCGCGCCCCCGGCCATGAGATTCAAGGCATCCCGATGGCGGATGCGGCCGTCCACCACCCGGACATAAGCCACCACACCTTTATAAGGGTCGTAGTGGGAATCAAAAATCAAAGCCCGCAAGGGAGCATCCGGGTCTCCGGAGGGCGGCGGTACACGTTCCACGATGGCCTCCAGGACCTGGTCCACATGGAGGCCTTCCTTGGCGGAGATGTGAATAACCTCTTCGGGAGCCACACCCAAAAGGTCGGCCACTTCGCGGGCAACCTCTTCGGGCCGGGCAGCCGGCAGGTCGATTTTGTTCACCACCGGGATGATTTCCAAATCGGCTTCCAGGGCTGCGTAGAGATGGGCAATGGTCTGAGCCTCAATCCCCTGTGTGGCGTCCACCACCAACACCGCGCCTTCACAAGCGGCCAGAGCCCGGCTGACTTCATAACCGAAGTCCACGTGGCCCGGCGTATCGATCAGGTTGAGCTCATAGGTTTTTCCGTCCTTCGCGGTATACGTCATGCGCACCGCGGAGGCCTTGATGGTCACCCCCCGCTCCCGTTCCAGGTCCATGCTGTCCAGAACCTGCTCCACCGTCGTATCGGGCGGGATGGTGCCCGTCATCTGGAGCAGACGGTCGGCCAGGGTGGACTTGCCGTGGTCAATATGCGCGATGATGCAGAAGTTTCGAATGTGGTCTTGCATTGCTCCCGCCATGGACAACCCGGAATTGGGCCACCGGTTTTTTCGGTTCCCACAAGGCACGAAGAAGCACCTCGTGCATAGGGAGTATACCAAACCCCATACAATCTAAAACCGTTCTTCCTCGGGCAACCGGGCAGGGTTCTTCACTGTTCTAACAGAGGTGAAGCCATAGGGGCCGCCTCTTTCGCTTAGATCGAACCGGGCTCAGGACCGCAGGGAGAAAAATAAATTTGTATGGGGCGGCTTCGCCGCCCCATACAAATTCTTTCTTCCTTATGGTCTTGAGCCCGAGGAGGCCTGCGCGTCACGTGGCCAACCACCTTGAAAAGACCTGGTTTTGTAAGAACGTGCAAAAACCCTGGGCAACCGGGCGTTTCGCATTGCTTGTGGACGGAAAGGGGACTATAATCTCCCCTGCCATGGAAGCATGGCCCCCTCCGGAAGCCCTGATTCTGGTGGCCCTGGTGCCCCGGCCCCGGGATTTGGAAATCGCCCGGGCCCTGGGCTGGTATCGCATTCCCGTTGCCACCGCGCCCAAGCTGCTGACGGCGGACTATCTGGCCTTCTACCAGCCCGCGTCCTTTGGGCCTGAGCACCGGTGGCGCATTGAATACATCGCCCCCTTGCTGGGTCACGAATTGGTTACCCGCCAAGAACTGTTTCGACACGAGCGCGACCATCCCCGGGCCCGAGAGTGGTACTACAAGCTCCAAGTGGGCCCCCTCCAGCCCCTGCCGCGTCCCATCCTGGCCACCAGGTGGAAGCGGGTGACCTTCTTCTACACCACCGGCAAACGTATGCGCCGCGCCCACACGTTGCACGACCTGGTCCTTTCTTCATCGGAACGTCGCACCCTGTGGCACACCTTGCGGGAACGGGCCCA
>WFUL01000133.1 GCA_015484985.1 Anaerolineales bacterium
CTGACCCGGGACGTGGTCCACCGCTTCAAAGACGTGGGCGTGTGGATGATGTCGGTGAGTCTGGACGGCTCCACCCCCGAGCGCCACGACGCCATCCGCATGGTGCCGGGGAGTTTCGAACAAACCATCGCGGCCATTCGTTGGGCCAAGGAGGCGGATCTCCCCTTACAAATCAACACCCTGGTGTGTGCGGAAACCTACGACGACATCCCCAACATCGGCCGCCTTTTGGTGGACCTGGGCGTGGAGCGTTGGAGCGTGTTCTTCCTGGTGCCGGTGGGCCGAGGAAAGGTGCTGGGCGACATCACCCCAGAACAGGCCGAGGACCTGCTCAACTGGCTGTACGACTTTGCCAAGGAAGCCCCCTTTGCCATCAAGACCACGGAAGCCCATCACTACCGTCGGGTGGCCTTGCAGCGGGACAAAGCCGAAGGCAATCGCGAGATGCCCAAACGGCTCCGCTTTGGTTTCGGCATCCGGGATGGGTCGGGCATCATGTTCGTTTCCCACATTGGGGAAATCTATCCCGCGGGGTTCTTACCCATCGTGACAGGCAACGTGCGCACCCATCACCCGGTGGAGATCTACCGCAACCACCATCTCTTCCGCGCCCTGCGGGACCCCGACCAACTGAAGGGAAAGTGCGGCTACTGCGAGTATCGCAAGGTCTGCGGCGGCTCTCGCGCCCGGGCCTATGCCGTCTTCGGTGACCCGTTGGAGTGGGACCCACTGTGTGCGTATCAACCCAGGGCCAACGGTCGCTCGTCGTCCATCGTACACGAAGGGGCCATCGTTTGAGCCAGCGCGAGAGATGACCGACCACGCCAGGAGGTTTCAACCATGCAGGTGGTCCTTTATGGTATGAACCATCGTACGGCCCCCGTGGGTGTGCGGGAGCGGCTGGCTGCAGGAGAGGACACCCTCTGGACCGCGGTGCAAGACCTCCTGCAAACTCCAGGCCTTCACCCCGTGGAGGCCGTGGTCCTTTCCACCTGCAATCGTTTCGAGGTCTACTTCGTGGCCCCCTCGCTCCAAGTCGCGGACGCGAGTTTCAACGCCCTGGTGCATCGTCTTGCAGGACTCTCTCTTCAATCCCTGCAAGACCACCTCTATCGTCTCGAAGGGCAGGACGCGGTGTGGCACCTGTTCCGGGTGGCGGCGGGTCTGGATTCTATGATTCTGGGCGAACCTCAAATTCTGGGCCAAGTGCGGGAAGCCTGGGAAGCCGCCCGGAAACTCGGCGTAGTGGGGCCGATTTTGCATCGCTTGTTCCAACAGGCCGTGACCGCGGGCAAACGCGTGCGGCGGGAAACGGACATCGGCAAGGCGCCCGCCTCGGTAGGCTCCGCAGCCGCGCATTTAGTGAAAGAACACCTGTCTGCGGGTGCCAACCGAGCCCCTAAAGCCCTGGTGGTTGGCGCGGGGACCATGGCGCGCACAGCGGCCCGTTATTTGCGAGATTTGGGCTTCCATCACTTGGCGGTCATGAATCGCACCGCGCGCCGGGCTGAAGCCTTAGCTCGGGAACTGAACGCGCGTACTTTCCCCTGGCAGGCCTGGCACCCCGCCCTGGCCTGGGCCGACGTGGTCATCACCGCGGTGGCCGCGCCAGAACCTATCTTAAGTCCCGAAGACGTGGGCTCGATAATGGAGGCTGGACGTCCTCCCTTGCTTTTGGTGGACATCGGCGTACCCCGCAACATCGATCCCCGGGTCGCGGATCTACCCGGTGTGCGGCTGTTCGACATCGACGACCTGCGGGGCGTGGTGGATGCCGGGTTGGCTTTGCGTCGCGCCGCAGTTCCCCAGGCCGAAGCCATCCTGAGGGAAGAGATGGACGCCTTTCTCCAATGGTGGCAAATGCGAAAGGTGACCCCCCTCCTCCACGCACTCCATCAACGGGCCGAAGCCGTACGCCAAGACGTGCTTCAGCGCACCCTAAAGCGGATGCACGTCAACGGCGAAACTCAGGAAGTGGTGGACCAGGTGACCCGTATCTTGCTGGAAAAATGGCTCCAAATTCCGGCCCGCAACCTGCGGGTCTTGGCCCAACAAGGCCATCCCGAGGAGGCCATCCGCCTCCTGGCACAGGTCTTCGAACTGGTCGATCCCCCGCGCAACGGCTAACCGCTCGATCTGCTGTCGGCCAACCACCATCTCTCCAGGAGGTGCTCCATGCTCGAAACCCTCTCCCTTCCCTTGAAAGCAGAAACGTCGCACCATCTCTTCACGAGAGCTCAAGAAGTCATCCCGGGCGGGGTGAACTCGCCCGCACGGGCCTTCCGCGCAGTGGGCGGCGTCCCCCTGTTCATCGAAAAGGCCCGGGGCCCCTACTTGTGGGATGCCGACGGGAACCGCTACATCGATTATGTGCTCTCCTGGGGACCTCTCATCCTGGGGCATGCCCACCCCAAAGTGGTGGAAGCGGTGAAGCAGGCTGCGGAACGGGGTACGTCTTACGGCGCGCCCACCCGCCTGGAAATCGAACTCGCGGAGCGGGTCATCGAGATAGTGCCTTCCATCGAAATGGTGCGCTTCGTGAATTCAGGCACCGAAGCCACCATGAGCGCCATCCGCCTGGCCCGCGCGGTCACCGGCCGGACGAAAATCGTCAAGTTCATCGGGTGCTACCACGGCCACGTGGACGCGCTCCTGGTCCGGGCTGGCTCCGGCGTGGCCACCCTGGGCCTGCCTGATTCCCCCGGCGTGACCCCCGGCACCACCCAGGACACCCTGACCGCACCCTACAACGACCTGGACGCGGTGGAGGCCCTCTTCAAAGCCCATGGCCAGGACATCGCGGGGGTCATCGTGGAACCGGTGGCCGGAAACATGGGCGTGGTGCCGCCCCAACCGGGCTTCCTGGAGGGCCTGCGCGCGCTGTGCGACCGCTACGGCGCGCTCCTCATCTTTGACGAGGTCATGACGGGGTTCCGGGTGGCACCGGGCGGCGCGCAGGCGCGCTATGGCGTCCGGCCCGACATCACCACCTTGGGCAAGGTCATTGGCGGCGGGCTGCCTGTGGGCGCGTACGGCGGCCCCAAAGACATCATGCGCTACGTGGCCCCAGCCGGCCCCATGTACCAGGCCGGGACCCTTTCGGGCAACCCCCTGGCCATGGCCGCGGGCATCGCCACGTTGGATGCCCTGCGGGAGCCGGGGGTTTGGGAGACCTTAGAAGCCCGCACCCAACGTCTGGCCCAGGGCCTGGCGCAGGCGGCGGAAGAGGCGGGCGTCCCGGTCACCGTGCAGTACGTGGGCACCATGTTCACCGTGTTCTTCCTGGACCGCGCGCCCACCACATGGGAAGAGGTGAGCCAGGCCGACACGAAGCGTTTCGCCCGCTGGTTCTGGGAGATGGCCGCCCGTGGGGTCTATTACCCGCCCTCCCAGTACGAATCCGCGTTCATGTCCCTGGCCCACGAGGAGGAGCACCTGGAACGCACGCTGGAGGCGGCACGTGACGCGTTTGGGGCGGTCAGCGGTGAGCAGTGAGCCATCAGCAGTCAGCCATCAGCAGTGAGTATGTTGAGTGCTTGAAGGAGGAACACGAATGCCGAAACCACCGACCGCTGACCGCCGACCGCCGTCCGCCGACCGCCTTCCCCCCTTCCTCGCCGCGTGCTATCGGCAGCCCACACCCTACACGCCGGTGTGGTTCATGCGGCAGGCCGGGCGGTACATGCCCGAATACCGGGCGCTGCGGGAGCGCTACGGCCTGCTGGAACTCATGCGCCACCCCGACCTGGCCGCCCAGGTGACGCTGCTTCCCCTGCGTCTGGGCGTGGATGCCCTCATCCTCTTCGCCGATATTCTCCTGCCTTTGGAAGCCCTGGGCCTGACCCTGCACTTCCTTCCAGGGAAGGGGCCGGTATTGGAACCCCGCCTGACGCCGGACCGGGTGGAAACCCTCCCTCTGGTGGACGTGCACGAAGCCCTGGGCTTCGTTTTCGAGACGGTGCGCCGGGTACGGCTTGAAGCCCCTCAAACGCCCCTTATCGGCTTTGCCGGCGCGCCCTTCACCGTGGCTTCTTACGCCATCGAGGGCGGGAGTTCCCGCCATTACATCGAGACCAAACGCTGGATGTACCACCATCCCCAGGCCTGGGATGCCCTCATGAAGCGGCTGGTCCGTGTCACGCTGGATTACCTCAAGGCCCAGATCGACGCCGGCGCGCAGGCGGTGCAAATCTTCGACAGTTGGGCCGGTGCTCTGAGTCCTGGGGACTATGCCCGTTATGTGAAACCCCACGTCCAGGCCCTGCTGCGGGGATTGCAAGCGACGGGCGTTCCTCGAATCTACTTCTCCACCGGCACCGCAGGCCTGCTGCCCCTTTTCCAGGACCTGGATGCGGAGGTCATCGGCGTGGACTGGCGGGTACCCCTGGACGCGGCCTGGGTGGCGGTCGGACGCCACCACGCCATCCAGGGGAATCTGGACCCGGTGGCCCTGCTGGCCCCACGGGAGGTGCTGGCCCGCCAGGTGGATGCGGTGCTTGCAGAAGCCCGAGGCCAGGCAGGCCACATCTTCAACCTGGGCCACGGTGTGCTTCCCGAAACCGACCCGGACCAGGTGGCCTTTGTCGTGGAGTATGTGCATGAGCGGAGCAGCCCGCTGTCCGCTGATGGCTGACCGCCAATCCCCTGTTCACGGAGGTTACGATGGAACCCACCGCCATCTTCTTGCTCGCCTACGGGGGTCCCCTTTCCCTGGACGATGTCGAGCCTTATCTGCTGGACGTGCGCCACGGTCGTCCCACGCCCGCGGAATTGGTGGAAGAGGTGCGCGAACGGTACCGCCTCATCGGCGGGAAATCCCCCCTGCTGGAGCACACCCAGGCCCAGGCCCGGGCGCTGGAGGCCTGGCTGCACCAACATCTGGGGCCGCACTTCAAGACCTTCGTGGGCATGCGCCACTGGCACCCTTACATCCACGAAGTGCTGCCGGACATCCTGAGCCAGGGCTTTCGCCGGATTGTGGCCCTGCCCATGGCCCCCCATTATTCCCGCATGAGCATCGGAGCGTATCGCCATGCCCTGGAAAAAGCACTGGAGGACCGGGGGTATCGACCTCTGACGCAAGCAGAGGGCTGGGAGCAGTCAGCAGTGAGCAGTCGGCCATTGGAACTTCGCTACGAAGTGAAGGTGTGGAGCCAGGAAGCCGCTACAGGCGAAGGTGCCTCGGCGACCAACCACCGACCGCCGACGGCCGACCGCCGACTGCCCACTGCCGACGGCCGACCGCTGACCACCGTCTTCATCACCCGCTGGTCCACCTATCCAGGCTTTATCCAGGCTGTGGCTCACAAAGTGGAAGAGGCCCTATCCGCATGGGAGGGAAGTAAGCCCGTGGTGGTCTTCACCGCGCACAGCCTGCCTCAAAAGGTGGTGGAGCAGGGAGACCCTTATGACAAGGAAGTTCGGGAAAGCGCGCGCCGGGTGGCCGAGCACCTGGGTCTGGACGCGTGGCATGTAGCCTACCAGAGTGCAGGCGCCTCGGCCGTGCCCTGGCTGGGGCCCGATGTGGGCGACCTGGTCGAAGACCTGGCCCGGCAGGGTGTGCGGGAGGTCCTGGTCGTGCCCATTGGCTTCGTGTGTGACCATGTGGAAATCCTGTACGACATCGACATCGAATTGCAACAACGGGCCCGCACTTTGGGCGTCCAGGTGCGCCGCACCGAGTCTTTGAACGACGACCCAGCCTTTATCACCGCATTGGGCGAAATGGTGCGCACGGCTGCCCGCGCACTGGAATGAGGGAATCACCGGACGTTTTTCCGCTATACTGGAAGCAGGCCATGCATTAATCGATTGGAGGCGTGCTATGGAACGGGTTATCAGTGCAACCGAGGCTCGGATTCGGCTGGGCGAATGGATGCGCCGCGCCGCGGAACAGGGGGACGTCATCATCGTGGCCCGAAGCGGCCAGCCCTATGTGGTGATGCTGTCCTACGAAGCCTATCGCCGTTTGCAAGGGGGAGAAGCCCGACCCGCCTGGGAGGAAACCCTGGAGCGGATTCTGGCCTTGCGTGCGCAAATACGAAAAGAACTGGGGGACCGACGACTTCCTCCACCTGAAGAAGTCATTCGGCAAATGCGGGAGGAGCGCGATGCTCAGCTCATGGAAGCCCTCGGCTTCGACCGTCTGCCTTGATGCCAGTTTCGTTGTCCGGATGTTGGTTGACTCAAAAGAAGGCCCAGTCGCCGACCGTCTTTGGGTCAAGTGGCAAAAGGAAGGCCGAAGGCTGGTAGCTCCGCCGTTGATGTTCTTCGAGATTTCCAATGCTGTTTACCGATATGTGAGGGCAGATTTGTTCTCCCTGGAGCGCGCCCTTCAGGTCTTGGAAACGGCGTTGCGTCTGGACATCGACCTGGTGACGTACCCTGAACTCCACCAGGAGGCCCTGCGCCTGGCCCACGAGTGGCGATTGCCCGCGACGTACGACGCCCATTACCTGGCTCTGGCCCGCCGTCTTCAGGCCCCTTTCTGGACGGCAGACCGTCGGCTGGCCCGTTTGGTGCGGCCCCATTTCCCCCATGTCCACCTTCTGGGTGAGGAAGGCGCATCATGACCACGGTCGCGATTATCGGCGGCGGCATCGGTGGGCTGAGTGCCGCCTATTTTCTCCTGGAAAAGGCCCGGAGCCAGGGCCGCCCGTTGCATTTGCACGTGCTGGAAGCCTCGAACCGCTGGGGCGGCGTCATTCGCACGGTGCGGGAAGGGGGCTTCATCGTGGAAGGCGGCCCCGACAGCATCCTCTCCTTCAAGCCCGCTGGTCTGGCCCTGTGGCGAGACCTGGGTTTGGAAGACGAAATCATGGGCACCGCGCCCGGTCGGCGGGCTTTCATTTTCTTTCGAGGTAGACTGCACCCCCTTCCCGAAGGTCTGACCCTGATGATCCCCGCGCGGCTGGGACCCCTGTTTCGCACCTCCTTGCTCTCCTGGCGAGGGAAGCTGCGAGCCGCCTGGAATCTGGTACAGACCCACCGAACGCCCGATGGCCAGGACGTTTCCGTGGCCGAATTCGTCACCCGTCACTTGGGCCGGGAGGTCTTCGAGCACTTGGTAGAGCCCCTGTTCGCGGGCATCTATGCAGGGGACGCGCGAGGGCTCAGCCTGCAGGCCACGTATCCCCAGTTGCTGGAACTGGAACGGGAGCATGGCAGCCTGTTGCGCGGCCTCCTGCGTAGAGTGCACGCGGAAAAGGCCCGTCGGGCGACGGGCTCGAGTCGGCGGCCCCGGTACACGCCTTTCGTGACCCTGCGGGGCGGCCTGGGTCGCATGGTGGAAGCGCTGGTCGCAGGGCTGCAGGGCCTCGCGGACCTGCACCTGGGCATGAAGGTCACCCACCTGGAACCCCTGGACCAGGGACGCTGGCGGGTATACCTGGACGACGGCGGCGCGCTGGAGGCCCAGCACGTGGTGGTGGCCACACCTGCCCACGCGGCCGCACCCCTGGTGGAGGGGTTCGACCCCGACCTGGCCCACCTGTTGGCCGAAATTCCCTACGCGGCTTCGGTCATCGTCTCCGTGGCTTACGACCGCAAACAGGTCCCCCATCCCCTGGAGGGCTCGGGCTTCGTGGTTCCCCGGGTGGAAGGCAGGCCTTTGTTGGCCTGTTCGTGGACGTCCAGCAAGTTTCCTCACCGAGCACCAGCAGGGAAAGTGTTGCTGCGATGCTTCTTCGGTCGGGCCGGCGCGGACGAAGTGGCGTCCTGGCCGGAGGAAGACATCCTGGCCCTGACCCGACAGGAGTTGCGGGAGACCATGGGCATAACCGGGGACCCGGAACGCGTCTGGGTGTTCCGCTGGCGGCCGGCCCTACCCCAGTACACCCTGGGCCATGGCGAGCGGGTAGCGGCTATCTTCCATCGCGCGGCCATGTGGCCCGGCCTGCACCTGACGGGCAACGCGTACCAGGGCGTAGGCATCCCGGATGTCGTGGCGGGAGCAAAACGAACAGCGGAAAATCTTCTTCTGGCATCATGAGGCCAATGCTCCCTTCACCCGCTGCCACGTAGCTACGATGAAAAACAGCCAAATTGTCAGGTATACCGAGCCCAAAAACAGAGCAACCACGCGATATGGCGCAGCGATATAGACAATAGCCCGAGTCCAGAGGTATCCGCTCAGAAGCAACGGCAAAAGCCAAAACCAAAGGAAAGCAAGAGGGCCTTTTCGCTCTGCGAACCAGCGGGATAGCACGAATCCCGGTAGAAAGAGATACAGACGATATTGGGGCCAGGCAAAGGGTGTGAGCAGCGTAGCCAGGGCGAGCCATATGCCTTCGGCCCACCCTGGTTCACGAAGCCACGGGCGGGCGTGCTTCCAAGTCCAAAACGTCACCCCGAAAAGGGAAATCCCTATCCCCACGACTAAGACGTCCACCGGTCCATGGACGTCCAGGATGGGTTGCGTCTTCCCGGTAGGCGGGCCTATCCATGCGAAAAGCCACCCTAAAAGCGAACCACTGAAGGCCAGGAAGCGAGCGCTGGTGCGTTGCATATATACCTCAAAGTGCTGTATGAAGAAGGCGAGTCCCTGGCCCCCAACGGCCAAGAGGGCGACAACGAAGGCCTGTCCGAGACCCAAAAGCAACCCCAAAATCCCAGACCGCGGCTTCTCCCACACCAAGGGCAAGGCACCTAAGAGCAAGAACGGCTTAAAGGCCGTAACCCAGCCCCACAGATAACCACTGGCGGCCCACCGTCCACGATAGCGCAGCACCAACGCGGCGACCATCAAACCTGCCAGATAGCCGTCCACATTTCCCAGATAAATCGCCTCCCAAAAGGGAGGAAACAGGAAGAAGAGCACGCGGATACACCAGGGGGAAACGTTGAGGATGCGGGCCATGTGTCCAGCCATCCACCACCAAAGGAGCACCATCCCTGCCTGCCACACCAAAAGGGCGGGCGTCGGAGGAAGCCAGGCCAAGATACGCATCCAGGGAAGCATCAAAGGCTGGTAGGGGAGGAAGGGAATGATGCCGTACATCCACAATGGCCAATCCAGACCCACCCCTTCCGGCCATAGCGCATAAGTGGCCGTCCCTCCCTGCCGAACCCAAACCCCCAGCATGTAGTGTTGGAAGAAATCCAAGGCTTGCTTGGGAAACAGCTGAACCATTTCCCACAGCCAGAGGACATCTTCACCCAAAAGAAGACCGATAAACAAAGCGAGCCAAACAAACCACAACGGGCGGGGTTTCCAAAGAGGAGAAGGACACCCTTTGGTTGTAGTCGTGTTTTGTGCCTCCGGAAGCAAAGCATTCGCGGGAAGACTCATGGCGCGTATTCGTTCCTATCCCGCAGGCAGGGGAGTTGAATCAACGTGACATCTCGGTCTCGATAGACGACTCGACCGCAACGCGGCAGAATACGGTCTTGGAGAAAGGCGTAACTTTGTTGGAAGAGACCGCCGGGGTCGTGTTCCAGCAGCCACCGAATGCTATTGTGGTGCAACCACAGATAGGTTATCCCTTCTGCCCTCAACCTTCCCAAAACCGTGTCCACCTCAAATCCACCAAGATAAGCCCACCGCGTCCACGTGAACTGGTCGGCCTCTGGGTAGCATTGGGGTGGACAGTAGTAGTGCCGGGCGTCGCCTATCAGGAGTACCCGGTCCTTCTCTCCAAAGTGGCTTTTGATATATTGCCAGGCCTGATACCCATCCAGTTGCCGTTCCAGAAAGTGCACCTGACTCTCCCTCCCCAAGGCCACCTTCCAGGGGCGAAGACTCCAAAAGATCAGAAAGTGTAACAAGGTACCCAACAACAATAACAACGCGGTAACCAATCCCCCCACGCGCACGAGCAGTCGCGGGAACACCCGAGGCCAAAACCACCCCTGATAGACAATTTGAGCCAGAGCGACACCTCCAAGACCCCAAATTGCCAGAAGGAAACGAGGGCGGGGAGGCCCCAGCAACCACGCCAACGTGCGCAAACCCACCATCACAGGAATCTCTTCCCCTTTTCGGGGAAAAGACGGAACGAAGAGAAAAAGCAAGATGGGCAAAGCCAGAGGTGGTGCGATGTATCCCAATGCTTGCGGTTGGAACAGCAGCCATAAAGGGAAAACCAGTCGTCTCCATCCTGCGACCTGATTGGTCAGGGTATAGTCCGAAAATAATTGGAGCCGCAGGGTGGTCTCAGGGTCACCCACCACCCCCAAGGGAAATACAGGCGTTCCGAACCAGAGCCAGTTCTTGAGATACCATGGGGTCATCAGGGCCAGGGCCAGCAGGCCGTATCCGGCTAGCAGGCGCAACCGGCGGGACAGCCCCTCTGGGAATCCCATCCACAACCAGACCACACCCACGGTGGTCAACACGGGCAGCGCGGCCTGTTTGGTGCTGACCGCAAGGCCGGCCCACAAGGCGGAGGCCCAAAACCATCGCATCTCCCGTTCCTGGAGCGCTCTCAGAAGACCACTGTAGGCCATCAACTCCAGCATGGCCGTAGCCACATCAATCAGGGCGCTGGGCGCCAGGGTGATCAGGAAACTCGGCATAGTGAGGACAAAAGCCGGGGCCAGCCAGGCCCATGGGCCTGCCTCTTGACGGGCCATCTGATAGAGGAGCATGAGGAAGGCAACACCGAAGGTCCAGTGGAGCATCCGGGGAACCACATCGCTGCCCAGGGCCATAGGCAGGGCGTATAGCATGTTCACCGCAAAGGCATAATTGGCGGGCCAGTTGTTCCACTCGGGATAAATGCGACCGGCCTCCAGGAACAGCCGCGGAGCCTGCAGGTGATACCACAAGGCATCGTACATCCACGGCGGGGTGAGGGTCGACAGGAAGGAACCGCCCAACATCAAGGCCACCAAGCTCCACCCCAGTTTCGTCCCCCAAGGTGCTTCGTGCCATCGGCGCCCAAGCCCGCGTACCCAACGGCCCGTCTCCCAGGCCACTTCGTGTATTTCCCGATGCCATCCCAGGGTCAGGAGCAAAAGGAGGGCGGCCAGCAGGGTTCGGTGGAAAAGGCCCAGGAGTCCCAAAGCGTACACCGGATAGCCCAGGAGCGTCAAGCCGGTCGGTAGGGCCCACAACAGGGCTTCTACCGAAGACCTCCAGGGAAGGCTGAAGAAACGCAGAGCCCAACGTCCTAAAGCCGTTCCCACGAGAAGCAAGTATCCCCAAATTGCCAGGGCCAAGCCTGTATAGGTTAGAGCGGGAAATCCCGTAACGGAGGAAGGATGGGGCGGCAAGGGCTGGGACAAACCGGCTCCGAGAACAACAAGCGCCCAAAGGACCGGCCACCAACAGCGCCAACAAACCCAATTCCTGCCCTCTTCTCGGATATATCGTCGAATACCAACGAATAACATAGATGGCATCCTTGGCTAGGAATGAACGCCATGGTGGTCTTTCGCTTTCATTTTACACGGTCAAGCCTAACCGAAGAAGGGAATATTATTTTCTTTCTGTGAAGAGTCCCCTCACTCCTCCCGCAACACCTCCACCACGGGCAGCCGGGCCGCGCGGTGGGCCGGGAGCAACGCGGCCAGCACTGCCACCGCCACCAACGCGCCTGCGGGGGCCACCAGCCGCAGCGGGGGGATGGGCACCCAGATCGGACCCAGGCCCACCCACATGCCCAGGAACGCGAACAGGCGGCGGGTCGCCCACACGCCCAGGGGCACGCCCGGCAGGTAGGCTACCACCGCCAGGGCCACGGCCCCGCTCACCAAAGCCAGCCGTATTTGCCCCGGGGTCATGCCCAAGGCCTTGAGGATGGCGAAGGTGCGCCGCTCCTCGTACACGTTCAGGCTCAGCCCCGCGAACAGCCCCAGCCCGGCCATCCCGGCCAGCAGGGCCGAGAGCGCGGTCACCGTGGCGTTCAGCATCGCGCCCACATCGGGGCCTTCGGAGGTGCGGAAGGTCTCTTTCACCACCTGCCCCCGCAGCGTCTTGCCCAGGCGTTGCTGCAACCCCGCGATGAAGGCCCTGGGGTCCGCGCCGGGTT
Source organism: Anaerolineales bacterium (assembly GCA_015484985.1). Taxonomy (GTDB): domain Bacteria; phylum Chloroflexota; class Anaerolineae; order Anaerolineales; family DRMV01; genus S139-71. Next base: position 11,973 of record WFUL01000133.1, read on the forward strand.
GCAGTTGCACCCAGTAGGTGAAGCCGAAATCCACGCCCAAAAGCCCGCCGGGCAGCAGCATCATCCGGCCCAGGTTGTCCGAATCCCGGTACAGGCCCACGATGCGCAGGGTATGGGTCTCCCCCGCGCCGGACACGAACACCTGGATGGTATCGCCCAGGCGCCATCCTTTCTTGCGGGCCAGGGTGTAGGTCACCGCGACCTCGTCGGTGCTTTTGGGGACCCGGCCCTCGATGAGCATGGCGGAAAACAGGCCCACGTCCCCGCCGATGAAGCGGGGGTACATGTCCTCCGTCTCCCCGGGCAGGCGCACAGGAGGCCGAGATTCCCAGGCGAAACGCACCACCCGGGGGTCTTCCTGCAACACGCGGGCCAGTTGTTGCGCCTGGTCCCTGCTCGCGGCCCGCAGGGCCACATCGGCCGGCGGCACCAGGCCCAGCCGGGAGGGGTCTTCCACCGCGGCCTGCACGATGGTGTACATCGCCAGGGCCACCACCAAAGCCATGGTGACCACCACCATCCCCGCGAGGGTAAGCAGGGTGCGGGAGGGCACGGCCAGCAAATCGGTCAGGCCGTGGGCCAGGGGGAAGGGGATGCGGAGCAGACGCACCCGTCGCCGACGGGGCGGGAGCATCCCCATCCGCAACACGGTCACGGTATCCATCCTGCCGAGGCTGCGCAGGGGCCACGCGGTGGCCAGCCCCACCACCAGGAGCAGGGCCATCAGCGCCGCGGCCAGCATCCCCGCGGAAGGAAGCACCGGCCCGGCCGCGTAGCGCTGGCTCAGACCCGCGAGCAACCGCGCCGCGGTCAGCAGGCCCACGGCTTCCCCCGCCAGGCCCGCGGTCAGGGCCAGGAGTAGGTTTTCCCCCAGGTAGATGCCGGCGATCTGGCCGTTGGTGAAGCCCACGGCCCGCAACAGCCCGATACGCCGGGCCTGCAGCCGGATGGCCGCGGCCACATGGTTCACCGTGAGGAACCCGGCCAGGAACCCGGCCATGACCGCGAAGGCCAGCATGAGCACGGCCTGGATGCGGGTGTCGAACCCCACCACATCCCGGATACGGAGCCAGGTGCTGCCGCTCACCGCGCCCGGCGGGAACGCGGCCAGAATCTCCTTCAGCACGTCCTTGGCCCGCTGGGGATGGCGTATCCGCACGGCCAGGTCCCAGGATTCGGGCAGTACGCCCTGCTTTTCCAGGGACTGGGCCAGGGTCCCCGGCCCCAGGTAGACCCGTGGGGGGTTGCAATTGGGGTAGGCGCAGGTTTCCGAAGTGATGAAGGTGCCCACGACCCGCAGAGTGGAAAGCCGCTTCCCCGAAGCCAGTTGCACCATATCGCCCACGTGGAGGCCCAGTTCCCAGGCCAGGTTGGCGTCCAGGTAGATTTCGTCGGAGCGGGCCCGAGGCTCCCGGCCTTCCACCAGCAGCAGGCGGTTCACCTTGGCGTCGGGCACCAGGTCCCGGACGACCACCGTGGCCTTTTGCCCCGTGGGGGAAAGCAGGGTCATGTACACGGTGGCCATGGGCGGCGAGACCACGGTCACCTCGGGGTGGCTTTGGAGCCTGGCGAGCGCGTCTTCCACCCTGGCTTTTCCGGGGAACAGGGACAGCCAGATGTGGGCACCCTGGGTCGCGGTCATGAGCCGGTCGTAGAGATGGAACCCGGCCGTATACGCGGCCAGCCCTAAGGTCAGGAGCAGGGCCGCGGCTGCGAGCACCAGGAAGAGCAAAGCCCGTTGGGCCTTCCGGTCCCGCAAATTCGCCCGAATCTGCCGCAAGAGCGCGTGCATGAGGCACCTCCGAGTGGACAGCAGTCAGCAGCCATTCGCCGTTGGCCGTCCGTTGATTCGCATATCCGCAAATTCGCTGATTCGCTCATTCGCCCCTTCACGCTATGGCCAGCAACTCCGCCAGAATGCGGCTCGCGTCGCCCGGTTCGGGCAGGGCCATTTCGGAGACGAAGCGGCCATCCCGCATGAAGACCACCCGCCGCGCGAAACTGGCCACCTTGGGGTCGTGGGTCACCAGCACGATGGTCTGGCCCTCCTGGTGGAACTGGCGGAGCAGATTCAGAACCTCCATGCCGCTGCGGGTATCGAGATTGCCCGTGGGCTCATCGGCCAAAAGCACGGTGGGGTGATTGATGAGGGCACGCGCAATGGCCACACGCTGCTGCTCACCGCCGGAGAGATGGGCAGGGAAGGCATCTCGCTTTTCGGCCAGACCCAGGCGTTGAAGGAGACGGTCACGCTCCCGGGCTACCTCATCGGCCGCGCGTCCCGCCAGAAGCGCCGGCATATCCACATTATCCGCAACCGTCAGGTTGGGAATCAGGTTAAAGGACTGAAACACGAAGCCGATGATACGACGACGCAAGCGGGCTCGCTGGGATTCGCTCAATTGGTGCACCGGTTGCCCTTGCACAAAGACTTCCCCCTCCGTGGGCAGGTCCAAACCGGCGAGCAAATGCAACAGGGTGGATTTTCCACAACCAGAAGGCCCCATGACAGCCACAAACTCACCGGACTCGACCTGCAAATCAATCCCCCGAAGCGCATGCACTTCTACACCATCCGAACGATACACCTTGTGCAGGTTCCGGACTTCCAGTACGGGCATAATGGACCTCCTTTACCCATCACCCGCGGATTCACCGAGGATGGAGAGTTCTTGACAGCGCACATGGATGGCTCCGGTGCCTGTTTTCAACACCAAAACGAAACCGAAACACACAAGGTCAGCAAGAAACCATATCCACCCACCATCCCCAGAATGACGAAGAATGCCCATTTGAGGGTACGGGCCATCTTCCACCTCCCCAAGGATCAACTATGGGTTCCCGGGTACATGCCCATTCCCCGAAGGAGGATGCTCGGGAGCACAAAACGCCTCTTCACATCGATCCAGCCATTTCAAATCCGCTTCCAGGTGATAGAGGAGCCCCTCGGCCAGCAGACGGAGTTCCTCGTCTTTCTCCGAATGGGATAGCAGGGAAGTCAAATTGGCCATGGTTTGCAAAAAGGCCTGACGCTGTTTCCATATCAGGGCACATACGTCTACCATGCCACTACGACGCGCCAGGAGCAGTTTGAGAAAAAAATCCACCTTCAAACGAGCCGGGGGGAACAAAGGGGTTTCCAACCACTGAGTCAGCACCCGACGGCCGTGCTCGGTCAGGGAATACACCTTACGGTCGGGGAGGAGTTCTTGAGGGACCGACTGGGAAACCACCAGCCCATCCCGTTCCAGGCGGGCCAGGGTGCTGTAAATCTGGCCGATGTTGACGGGCCATGTGCCGCCCAGCATCCCTTCAAAGGCTTTTTTGAGGTCGTATCCGTGTCGCGGCTGTTCGGCCAACAGGCCCAAAAGAGCATAACGCAGCATATGCATACTCCGTATGTAGTACATACTTAGTATGCATCAAAACGCCCAGATGTCAAGGGAACAGAGGGGCTGGCGCATACCCATATCTTGTGAGATTCAAGATCCAGGTTATTTTCCGTATATCTCGCGTGGTCCTGTTTGGCCCCAGGGACGGGAGGGGGAAGTAAATTGATACAGCGGCGGCTTCGCCGCCGCTGTATCAATTTACCTCTCCTTCCTGGGGTCCCGTACCCGGTTAAGACTATGCGAGATATACGGAGATGAGTTTAGCAGTCCTATCCACATGCCCTTTCGCTTAGGGTGAGAAACGGGGTCGCACCTAAGATGGGTATGCAACAGGAACAAAAGGGGGATGACCCCTGCGTGGGGAAAGCCCGCCTGGAGGCGCCATTCACGTACGCAAGAGCGAAGCGGCCTCTTCAGGCGGAACGGCATTGATGTAACAGCCCGTACCCACCTCAAAACCGGCGATAACACCGAGACGGGGAAGGATTTCCATATACCAGTGCGCGTAGGTGGCCACGGGAATGGGATGGTCAAAGGCCGACAGCGCATGCCCAGAGGGTGAGGTATGCACCAGAAGGTTGAAAGGAAGGTGCGTGAGCACACGATTCAGGGCTCGTAACGCGGTCTGCAGACCTTTGCCCAAAAGGGAAAGCCCGGCCTCGGGGAAGATACTGAAATCATGATGATGCATTTTGGGCACAATGCGCATTTCAAACGGGAAACGAGAGGAAAAAGGGCAATATACGATGAAGGCATCATTCTCATACACGACGCGCTTCCCCTGTTCGTGTTCCCAAAGGGCTTCCTGACAGAGGTAACACGCAGCGTGCTCCTGGTAATAGGCTTGCATCTGCCTCAGGCGCAAACGCACTTCCTTGGGGACCAAGGGCAACGCCAGGATTTGGGTGTGAGGATGCGCGCGGCTGGCCCCTGCAGCACGACCATGATTCTTGAACACCTGAACGTACTGCACCCGGGGATTTTGGGCCAGGGTCCGCATCCGGGCTTGCAAGGTGACCAAAAAATCCCGCCACTCCTCCAGGGTCCAGGCATCGGCGTGCCGAAAATGTTGGGGGGTGTCCACCACAACCTCGTGGTATCCAAAGCCTCCCAAAGCCCGGTGAAAGCCTTCTGGTCGAGGGATAGGTAAAGCCTGGGGATGCAGTGCGGGATACTTATTGGGGATGACCCGAACGCGCCAGCCCGGGCTGTTGGGAGGTGTACCGGGGTCGCGCAGAGCAAAGACTTCAGGCGGCGTGTAATGTTCCTTTCCCGGTTCAAAAGGGCAGGTATCCGGACTACCTATCTCTTCGGCCGGCACCTGATAGTCATGGGGCCGACCCTTGCGCGCGGCAGCCAAAAGGACCCACGTATCCTGTAAGAAGTCATAACGCAGCTCGGGGCCGGGAACCGAAGCAGTCACCAGGGCACCTCCTTACCCTACATGCCGTATAAAACGAAGCCACGTCCTGGAATCGCCATGGGCGTGCCCCGCTTCCGACCAGTCTACCACACCCCCAGATGAAGCAAAGCAAGCCCGCGCATTCCTGTCATACTCCTCTTGCGAGATTCGAGCCTGAAGCTCGTTTGTAATCCAACTCTTTCGTGAAATGGGACAATTGTACTGGTCGTCCTAACCAGACACAGGACCAAGATTTGCCGACGGCGGTTGGCCGACGGCCGTCATCCCTTTTCTGCGGTCCAGTACCCGGAGAGACCTGCGTGAAAAAGAAAAGATTGATGCAGCGGCGACTTCACCGCTGCATCAATCTTTTTCCCTCCTCCTGTCCGAACCTCAGATGACTCCCATCTCCCGGCCCACCTTGGCAAAGGCTTCGAGCCCGAAATCCAAGTCCGCTTTGCTGTGGGAAGCGGAAATCATGACCCGAATGCGGGCTTTACCTAAAGGCACCGTGGGATAGGCGATGGCCGTAGCGAACACACCCTCTTCAAAGAGACGACGACTGAACTCCTGGGTAAGTTTTTCATCACCCAACATGACGGGGGTAATGGGTGTCACGCTCTGGCCAATGTCAAAGCCCAATGCCTTCATCTGAGCCTTGAAGTAGCGGGTGTTCTCCCACAATCGGTCCACCAGCTCGGTGCTCTCCTGCAAGATACGCACCGCGGCCAGGCATGCGGCCGTATCGGGCACGGTCATGGCGGAGGAGAAGAGGAAGGGGCGGCCCCGCTGTCGCAACCATTCCACAATTTTCGCCGGCCCTGCCACATAACCTCCAACCACACCAAAGGCCTTGGACATGGTGCCCACCTCAATGTGCACCCGGTTCTGCAGGCCGAAGTGATGCACAATTCCCCGACCGCCATGGCCCAATACCCCTTCGCCGTGGGCGTCGTCCACCATAAGCATGGCGTCAAATTCCTCGGCCAAATCCGCGAGCTCGGGCAGGGGCGCGATATCGCCATCCATGCTGAACACACCGTCCGTGACGATAAGGGCCCGATTGTACTGGCCTCGGTGCTCTTGGAGCAACGCCCGCAGAGCCCGCGCGTCGTTGTGGGGGTAGCGGATGATTTGGGCCCGACTCAACCGACACCCATCAATGATGCTGGCGTGGTTGAGTTCGTCGGAGAAAATGACATCCCCCCGACCCACAATGGCGGGAATGGTGGCCAGGTTCGCGTTGAAGCCCGACTGGAAGGAAATCGCGGCTTCGGTTTCTTTGAACTCCGCCAGGGCCTGCTCCAGCTCCACATGCAGGCTCATGGTCCCGGCGATGGTGCGCACTGCCGCCGGCCCAACACCGTAACGCTCCAGGGCCTCTCGGGCTGCCGCCACCAAACGGGGGTCATTGGCCAGACCCAGGTAATTGTTGGAACAGAAGTTGAGCACCTTGCGGCCGTCCACGGTCAACCAGGGGCCCTGAGGGGATTCGATGGTACGGATGGTGATGTACAGGCCCCGTTCCTTGAGGTCTTGCAAAGCGTCGTCAATCCAGGCGAGTACCTCGGACATGGTTCATCCTCCTGATGCAAGTAGTCAGTGGTCAGTGAACAGTGCATCGTTACACCAAACCTCCAACTGCCAACTGCCAACTGCTGACCGCTACCTGCTAACCGCTTCTACGGCACCAACACCACCTTGCCACTCTGGCCCGAAGCCATCACTTCCAGGGCCTCCTCAAATTGTTCCAGAGGGAAAGTGTGGGTCACCAAGGGCTCCAGGTTCACCGCGCCACTGCGTAAGAGGCCCCGCATCTGATACCAGGTTTCCCACAGACGCCGGCCGATAATCCCATGCACTGTGATACCTTTGAAAATCACCCAATTGTTCCAATCCACGCGCATAGGCTCGGGAGGCAAACCCAGGAGGGCCACTTCTCCGCCGGGTTTAAGCACTTGAAAGCCCTGCTCAATGGCCGAAGGCGCGCCGGACATCTCCAGCCAGGCGTCCACACCCTCCCCATCGGTGAGCTCCAGGATGCGTTGCACCACGTCCTCGGTTTTGGCGTTGATGGTCACATCCGCGCCCATCTGGCGGGCAAGATTGAGACGGTAGTCGGTGATATCTGTGGCAAAAATCGCCCGGGCACCAATGGCCCGGGCCACTGCAATCGCCATAATTCCCACAGGACCGCAACCGGTGACGAGCACCTTCCTGGCCCTGAGGTCAATGGCAAAGGCTGTGTGCACCGCATTACCGAAGTTTTCTTCCAAGGTGGCGATGTGAGGAGGCAAGTCAGGCGGGTTGGACCACGCGTTCTCCGCGGGTACGGCGATGTACTCGGCCCAGGAGCCGTCTCGGTCCACTCCGATGATTTGGGTGTAGGGGCACAGGTGGCCGTTCCCCGTGCGGCAATAGGCGCAGGAACCGCAGACGATGTGGCTCTCCACGGAAACGTAATCCCCTTCCTTAACGGTACGCACTTCCTTGCCTACGGCCACGACATCACCGCAGAACTCATGACCGATAATCAGGGGCGGTTTGATGCGCCCCTGAGCCCAGGGGTCCCAACGGTAAATGTGCAAA
>WFUL01000134.1 GCA_015484985.1 Anaerolineales bacterium
CACATGTCCCGCAAAGATGTCATTATAGCAGAGACCCACCAAATTCCAAGGCCCTTTTTACAACTTGGTGAGAATTTGCGGCCCGAATTCCGTCACGGCCACGGTGTGTTCGAAATGCGCGGTCAGCGAACCGTCGGCCGAGACCACCGTCCATTCGTCCTCCAGGACCTCAGTCTCGGGCGTGCCCACCAGGACCATGGGCTCCAGGGCCAGAACCATGCCCGGACGCAACCGCTCCCCGGTGCCTGGCTCACCGAAATTGGGCACCGCCGGGTCCTCATGCATCCACCGTCCGATGCCGTGTCCAGTGTACTCTCGCACCACATGGAAACCATGCTTTTCCACATGGGCCTGGATGGCCGCGGAGATGTCCCCGGTATACCGTCCCGGCCGTGCCTGTTGAATGCCTTTGTGTAAAGCCTCCTCGGTAACCTGAAGGAGTTTCCGAGCCAGGGGAGAGATGTTGCCCACGCCCACGGTAAAGGCTGCATCGGCCACAAAGCCCTTGTAGATGGTACCGCAATCCACCGAAACGATGTCCCCTTCCTGGATAATGCGGTCTTCCCGCGGAATGCCGTGGACCAACTCCTCGTTGATGCACACCGTAATGGTGGCCGGGAAGGGATACGGGCCCGGATAGCCCTTGAACGCGGGCTTGGCACCGTGCCGTCGGATGACCTCCTCGGCAATGGCATCCAGTTCCGCGGTGCTCACCCCCGGACGAATGGCTTCCCGCACGGCCTGTAAGGCCAGCGCGTTGATACGGCCCGCCTGACGCATGATGGCGATTTCCTCGGGGCTTTTGATGCGCACCCCTTTGCGCCAGGTCCGCCGCCAGGCATCCCGGGCACGAGCAGCGATGCGTCGTGACGCTCGCAAAAGCGTGTTCCGCCTCATACCTCATCATCCTCACGCACGGTCACAACATCCAACAAGGCCTGGGTCACCGTATCCATATCCTGAGCGCCGTCGACTTCCACCAGCAAGCCCCGGACCCGATAGTAGTCCACCACCGGACCCGTTTGTTCCCAGTACACTTGAATCCGACGACGCACGGTTTCCGGCTTGTCGTCCTCCCGCTGGTAGAGTTCCGAACCATCAAAATCGCACTTCCCCGGCACCTTGGGCGGATTGTACTTCACGTGGAAGATATGGCCCTGGGCCCGGCAGGTGCGCCGACCGCTGAGCCGCTCCACCAGGACCTCTTCGGGTACTTGGATGAGAACGGCCAGGTTCACCCGGCCACCCAATTGCGCCAGCAAATCGTCCAGGGCTTCGGCCTGGGCTACGGTGCGGGGGAAGCCGTCAAAGATGACGCCCTTGACCGTATCCGGCTCCTGCAAGCGCTCCTGGACCATGGCGATGGTCACACTATCGGGCACCAGTTCGCCCTTGTTCATGTACGACTGGGCCAGTTGCCCCAAGCGGGTCTGCTCCCGCAAGTGCTTGCGGAACAGGTCCCCTGTGGACACGTGGGCCAAGCCCAGACGCTCGCTCAGTCGTCGGGCCTGGGTCCCCTTCCCCGCACCCGGTGGGCCTAACAGGACGATGTACAGCGGATGGGCCATTCGTACGCCTCCGAATCAAGGCCTTTCCTTCGTCTCCGAAACCGGCTCCCGCCACAGCAACTGCGTTAGAGGCGAGGCTATCTCACCGAACCAGGAGGCTCTCCTGGTAGCCGTGCATCTTGAGTTCGGCCTCAATGTGGTACATCATGTCCCGCACCACGCCTACCACGATGATGAGGCCGGAGGAGGACATGAGCATCAGGGCCGAGAAGCCACCTCGGGATGCAGCCGGTACGGCCAGGTTGAGCAAGTATGGCAGCACGGCGACGAACCCCAAGAACAGCGCACCCGGCAGGGTGATGCGCCGCAACACCCGCATCAGGTAGCGTTGAGTGGGGTCTCCCGGTAGCACACCGGGAATCCGTGCTCCCGCACGGCGCAATTGTTCGCCGTAGTTCTGCTGCAAGAAGAGCACCTCGGTGTAGAAGAAGGTGAAGAGCACCACCATGATGAAATAAGACAGCCAGTAGAAACCGCTCTGTCCGGGGTCAAAGGCTCGCTGCAACCCGATGGCCAGATTGGAGAGTACCTCGTTCTTGGAGGTAATGAAGAAACCCGCCACCACGCCCGGCAGGGCCAGCAGAGAGTTAGCGAAAATGAGCGGAATCATGCCCGCCATGTTCACCGGCAGCGGCAATGTGCCTTTCACCGGCAGGGACATGCGCCGCCCCACCCGCTGGGAAGGATACATCACGGGAATCTGCCGTCGTCCCTGGTAGACCACAACAATGAGGAAAATGGTGACTACCAGCACGATCAGGGCAATGGCCAGGTACACCCATCGGGTCAGGGCATCCAGCGCCGGATTACCCACCAACTGATAGAAATTCTGGGGTAATTGTGCCACGATACCGGCGAAGATGATAAGGGAAAGACCCTGACGTCTCAGGCCGTACTCCGAGATGATCTGTCCCAGCCAAATGGCGAACATGGTGCCCGCGGTCATGCTCAAAATAACGGCCACCGAAGGCAACAACGTGGACCCCGAAAATCCAAAGTTCCGGATAACCGGAATTCCTCCAGAGAAAAAGGTAAACAACCGAATTTGCCCAATGGCTTGCAAAGCAGCGATAGGCACAGAAAGCAGGTACGACCACCGCTCCATCCATCGCTGGCCTTCTCGAGGGTCTTCTTCCAATTTCTGCTTGATCTGCGGCACGATGGGAGCAAGGATCTGAAGAATAATCTGAGCCGTGATGTAAGGATAGACGCCCATGGCCAACACCGAGAAGTTGGCCACCGTTCCCCCGGAAAGGAAATTAAGCAGTTGCAAGAACCCCACACCGGCTGAAGACCCTGCCATCACCGCGGCAATGACTTCCCGATCCGCACCCGGAACGGGGATTTGCGCGGCCAGTCGGTAGAGGATAAGAATCCCCGCCGTAATCAACAGCTTTCGCCGAATATCCGGCGCGACCCATAAGTAGCGCCAGGCCGAGCGTTTCATAACACGGCTCCTTTACCGAAGATGCCCCTACTTCAGGGGGAGGAGTTCCACGGAACCCCCGGCGGCCTCAATCTTCTCGCGCGCACCCTTGCTCACCCGATGGGCTTTGACCTTGAGTGCGACCCTCAACTCACCCCGGCCCAGGATGACCACCGGTCGCTTGAGGTTCTTGATGACCCTGGCCTCCACCAGAGCCTCTGGGGTCACCTCCGCGCCTTCGGGAAACACGTTGAGCTTCTCCACGTTGATCTCGTAATACTCCACCCGGTACGGAGGCTTGAATCCCCGTTTGGTGGGCATGCGGCGCACCAAGGGAAGGCTACCGCCCTCGTGCCAGGGAGGCACGCCACCGCCTGCACGAGCCTTTTGACCCTTGGTTCCCCGGCCCGCGGTCTTGCCGCCTCCGGCTGCGATACCGCGGCCCACCCGCTTCTTCCGATGCTTGGCTCCGGGCTTGGGTCGCAAATCATGCAATTTCATGGGAACGTCCTCCTTCGGTAAGGCTGTCGACTGTCAGCGGTCGGTGGTCGGTAGTCCGCTGTCCACTATCCGCAGTCCGCTGACAGCTCATCGCTCATTGCTCGCTGCCCTCTGCCACTTCGACCTCAACCTCTTCCACCTTCACCAGGTGCTTAATGGCGTTCACCATACCCCGAATCATGGGTGTGTCCTCATGATAGGCCACCTGGTTGAGGCGTCGCAGGCCCAGGGAACGGGCCGTGTGCTTCTGGCGCTGAGAATAGCCAATAGGGCTCTTCACCAGCGTGATGCGCAACATCTTGACCGTCTTGGTCCGGGACTTTCGCTTAGCCATGGCGCTCCC
>WFUL01000135.1 GCA_015484985.1 Anaerolineales bacterium
CAGAGGAACTGAACGAGATGAACCATCCGGCCCTCGATGGGTACATGGGAGGTGTACCTGTGGACTGCCCCATCTATCAAGGCGAAGTTACCCCACCCTGGGAGGAAGACCATGCCGCGACGTGACCCCTTCGAGAACCTGAAGAACCCTGGCTCTGGCTCCCCCACCCCAGCGGGTACCCCGCCTTCCCCGCTGGATTTGATTCCGCGGGCGAAGCCCAAGAAGCGACGGCGGGAGTGGGAGCGGAAGCACAAGCCCTTCACCTATTGGGTGTCCGGGGATTTGGTTGAGCGTGCCCGGACTATGCGAGAGGCCATTCGCGGTTTGGCCGAGGCTTACATGACCACTTCCGACCAACTGGCCTCGGCGCTGATGAGCGCTGCATTGGACGCCGTGCAAGATGGCGAGATTCGGTTGAACCTGCAACCCAATCCCAACCCCAAGGGTCGCAAGATGGTCGTAGAAGTGATTCGAGAACCGGGATGGAAGCGGGACATTCCCAAGCCCAAAGGCCGCCGGAAAAGGTCCTCTTTGGTGCTCTCCTTCCGATGGGACGCCGAAGTACATCGGCGTCTGCAAGCCCTTTCCGGTGATGCCCGCATAGGCGAGGTGGTTGTGACCCTTTTGGAGGAAGCCCTGGAACGTGTAAGCACAGGCAAATGGACCCTGCAACCTCGCATTGTGGCCGTCACTCAGGAGACTCAAGTGGAGGTGAATCCGCGGAAGTCCTGGAAAACGTGAGGGTTTCGGGCGAACCTATGCGGCACATATGCGGCACCGCATAGGCGACGCATAGGCACCGCATAGGTGCCGCATAGGATGCCGCATAGGGCAAATTCACAGGAAGGCCTCTGAGCGAAGGGAAAAACGCCACAGGTATCACAGGTCTTCTTGCCAAAACCCCCACCTCAGAGGCCCGCTCAAGAAATGTTCTGATGATTTCGGGAGGCAGGACAAATGCAGAAATATCCAATCACATCTCCCTATGTCTTGGCCCGCAGTCGCCTGGATTTGGGGCTGTATATCCCGGTTTTCCTGCCGTTCCTGGCCCACCCCGACCTGCAACGGAACGGCAGGCCGAACCTCTTGGCCATCCTGGTTCTGGCGGACGTGCTGAACTGGTATCGTCCGCTGTGGGAAGAAGACGTGGGGGAAAATGGCGAAGTAGTGGTGCGGGCTTGGCAACGGTTTCCGGGCGAGGCGCTGATTTTGAACTACGAGCACCTTTCCCAGAAATTTGGCTACTCGGTTCGGGCGGTCAAAGAGGCCGTGTATTTCCTGGCGCGTCGGGGCCTGGTGCACCTGCACACCGTGACGGTACGGGATGAACTCACGGGTGAGGTGAAGGGCAAGTACACACAAGTGGTGCCTGACCTGGAACGCATTGCGGTCATCCTGTCTCCCGAGGCTTACACCGAGGCGGAGATACCCGAAGGGGTGGGGGAGAGGCCTGCCGACGCACACGCTGATGTGCGTCGGACCGATGAACATGGTGATGTGCGTCGGACCGACGCACATACCGACGCACACACCGACGCACATGAGCATGTGCGACAACTACAAATATACAGAATACAAATAGACAGAGAACAAAAATCTATTAAGGCGGAGGGCGGAAGAAAAAGCGCCGACGCAAAAAATTTATCTCGCAAGAATTTGGAAAACCCCAAGCCCCAAACGACCCGTGAAGACCAGAAGGCTGAGGAAGGCCCACCGACCCATGGCACCGTTCCAGGCCCAGAACCTCAGGAAGAAGTTGCGCCGGAGCCAGACGTGGTGGGCCAGGTGCTGCGGGACCTGGGCCTGCCCGGGCGGTATCGTCGCCGTCTGGCCAAAGCCCTGCAGAGGGGCGAGGTCACGCCCGAGGACCTGGTGGCGGAGCTGGCCCGCTGTTACCGGGACTGGGAGCGGGGCAGGGTGGAACGCCCGGTGCTGGCCGCGGCGGCCAATCTTTTGCGAGGCAACCGTGCGCCCAGGGAGTTTTACCATCCCTCCCGATGGCACTTCCCGAAGGACGTGGCAGCGCTTTTGGAGCAAGCGGGGTGGCTTACGATGGAGGAGGCCGAAGAAGATCCTGAAGATGGGGATTTGAATGCTCTGGACCTGCTGGTGGAGGAAGCGTCTCTGGGGCCAGAACCCTCTGCAGAAACCGAGCGGGAGGATGACCTGTCCCGGCTCTGGAAGCGGATACTGGCTCTGTTCCGTGACGAAATGTCGTCCGCATCGTTCCAGCGCTACTTGCAACCGGCCCGGCCGGTCGCTCTGGAAAACGACATGCTGACTGTAGTCGCGCCCGATAACCACACCCGAGACTGGCTGGAAAGCCGATTGACCAACGGCCTGAAGCGCAAACTGGTGGGGCTGCTGGGCCGCCAGGTGGACGTCCGGTTTGTCGTGGCCAATCCTGCCGAAATGGGAGGTCGAGATGTTTGACGTCTTTGTTCGGACTTTGTTGCAGCAAGACCTTGCCGAGGCCACGGTGCGGGGATACCTGCAGGACCTGGCCGATTTCCGGCGGTGGTTCGAGCACACCAACGGAGAGCCTCTGACACCGGAAGCCGTGACCCTGCAGGACGTGCGGGAATACCGGGCGTGGCTTGTGCGGCGTCATGCCGCGGCCACGGTCAACCGGCGGCTCCTGGCCCTGCGCAAGTGGCTGGACTGGGCGGTCCAGGCGGGGCACATCCAGGCCAACCCTGCCCGCAACGTGCGCCTGGTGCAGGAGCAAAGTCCGGGCGTCCGCTGGCTGGACAGAAAGGCCATGTACGCCCTCCGCCGCGCAGCGGAGCGCATTTTGCAAACATCCCGGATCCGGTACCCAAAACGCTGGCTCATCCTGGAACGGGACGCCCTGCTCACCCTGTTCCTGCTGAACACCGGGCTTCGGGTGGGAGAGGTGGTGACCCTGACCTGGGGCGACGTGGAACTGCGCCCCCGCTCCGGCCACGTGGTCGTGCGCCAGGGCAAGGGCGGAAAACAGCGGCGGGTGCCCCTCAACGTCGAGGCCCGGAAGGCCCTGACGCGCTGGCGCGAGGCCCTGCAGAAGGCGGGTGTTTCCCCGGAAACCGTGTGGTGCGACGCGCGGGGCCACCGGCTCACACCGCGGGCCGTTCAGCGCGCGGTGGCCCGGGTGGCGCGCGAAGCCGGGCTGGAAGGCGTGACGCCCCATGTGCTGCGCCACACCTTCGGGAAGACCCTGGCCCGGGCCTCGGGCATCGAATTCGCGGCCGCGGTGCTGGGCCACAAGAGCCTGGACACGACCCGGCGGTACGTGGAACCCTCGGCCCAGGACCTGGCCCGGGCCGTGGAAGAGGCCGCGCTGTGACGGCCTAATGGCCTGGGACCGGGGCCCACGGCCACGTCCCCCACAGCATCGGCCTTGCGGCCTCGCTTCAGGGGAACGGGCCGAAGGGCCGGGGGATGTGAGGGCTTCGCCCTCTTTTCGAAACGGCCGAAGGGCCTTTCGAGGAACAGGCCGAGAGGCCTGCCCGAATCCGGGGCCGAGAGGCCCCCTGCCGGAGGGTGAGCATGACGAACAACTTCGTCTTCCTGGCCGGATGGCTGCATCTGGACGGGGAAGAGGTCAGGAACGACCTGGCCGAGTACATGCTCACGTGGGTGGACGTGGACCGGCCCCACGTGGGAGGCCGCCTGCGCGTGCTGCTCACGGGACCGTCCCTGGAGAAAATCCGGGCCGTCCGCGCGGCCCTGCCGGAAAAGCGGCGGGTTCAGGTCTCCCTCACGGGCAAACTGGTGGGCCGGGGCGAGCGCTACGTGGTCCAGGTGGACGAAATCCACGTGGCCGTCGAGTCGGCCAGGGTTGACACGGCCCCTCTCAGGCCGCTATCATAAAAGCGTCCCAAGGCGCTGTTCGCGCGCCTTGGGCCTTTTGTTTTAAATCCAAGTTTCACCGTAGGAGACCATGAGAGGCTTTGCTCTGGCGCTGGCGATGGTGGTGGCTCTTCTGGGCGGCTGTGGTGAGGGGGATGCTCCCTCACCACAGCCGGTGACGCCGGTGGCATCCCCGACGCCCACCCCTGGGGTGCTGCGCACCCCGCCGGGCATCTTCCTGCTTCCCGGTCAGCGGGGGACGTATGCCCATGAGCAGATGCTGGTCGCGTATGCGGACGGCTTTCCGGCCCACGCGCCCGCGGCGCTGCACGTGATCTCCGAGGGGGAAGGACGCCTGCTCTTCTCCCTTGCGGGAGAGACCGATGCGGCGGGCAAACTCTTCGCGTTCCTGCCCGTCGAGGCCGAAGGCCCCTATGCCATGCCTTTGGGGGAACATCGGCTGGAGGTTTCGGCCGGCGGGCGGACCGTGACCTTCTCCGTCACGGTGGGGAGCCGCCCGGGGCGATATGACCTGCAGGGCTGCGACGCCTGGCCGAAAACCCTGCGTCCCGGCGAAGAGGCGGTGCTCTTCTGCGTGGGCGGGCCCGGGGCCCTGTGGCGCATTCAGGGACCGTGGGGGACGCAATCGGGACGGGCGGACGTCGCGGGCCTGTGGGTGTTCCTCGCCCTGCCTGAGACATCCGTGCGCTACACCGTGTCCTCCGACCGGGGGGACACCTTTGAAATCCCGCTTCAGGTGGAGGGAGAGCCATGAAGCGCTTTGCGTATGCCGCGATGGTGGCCCTGGCGCTGGCCTTCGGATGGGTCCTCCTGACCTCGCAACCCGCCGCGGCCTCCATCCCGCCGCCCGGCCGCTGCGGTCCAGGGGGCATCCTGTGCGACCCCGGCGTGTGCGAGCGGTACCCCTGGCTGTGCGGCACGCCGACGCCCGCGCCTGCCCCCGCGCCCGCGTGCAACGAAGACGTGACCAAACCCACCATCTACGGCTTCACCTACGAGCCCAACTACCCTGTGGTGGTGGGCCAGGACCTGAAGCGGCGGGGGTTCATCTTCCGGGTGAAAGCAAAGGCAGGCCACGATGAGTGCGGCGACCCCTTCGACCTGACCGGCATCAAGGTGGAGATTTCCCTGAGCGCCGACAGCGTGAACTGGATCCTGACCGACCTGGCGAAGCGGTACCCGGGCGCGCGCCCCTTGGGCTACGCAATCCAGGACAGGAAGGTCACCATCAACGGCAGCGAGGGGAACGTGCGCATGCACGTGCTGCCCTACGACCCCGGTGTCTATCTCATCCAAATCACGGCCAGACAGAGCAACGGCATGAAGAAAAAGCGCACCTTCCGGGTGCCCGTGTACCTGCTGGAGGGCACCCTCATCGAACCATAGGAGGCGCAGTCATGGAGCACACTTGCAAGACCTGTCGCTTCTACGACCCCTTCCCGGACAGGCCCAGCATGGGCCGCTGTCGGCGACACGCCCCCAGGCCCGGCACGACGGCCCACTGGCCCTCGGTGAACGACTTCGACTGGTGCGGGGAATGGCAGGAAAAGCCGCAAAACGAGGCCCCCACGTCCCTCATGGGGAAATCCGCAGGAATCTCTCGTGACGAGACCCAAGGCATCTCTCGTTTCAAAACCCAGGGCATCTCTCGCTTCGAGACCCGGTGCGTCTCCCGTTTCGAAACCCAAGGCGTCTCTCGTTTCTACGAGACCCGGTGCGGCGGAGTTGACCTGGAGTCGTGAGCATGGTCTGGTGGCATCCCTTTCTCTGGCTCCTGAACGGCCTTCTGGTCACCCTGTACTTCCTGGCCGACCACTGGCCCACGGTGCTCGCGGTGCCCCTGGCCGCCTGGCTGCTGGCCGGGGAACGCCGCGAGCGCCGGCCCATGGGCCTGGCCGCCGTCAGCGCGGCCCTGGCGGCCACGGTCTTCGGCCCCCATCCCGTGCCCTACGCAGTGGGCCTCATGCTCCTGGCCGCCGCGGTCGCGGTGCACGTGGAGCGCCACGACCCCCTGGCCTTCCGGTGGCAGGCCTACCAGGCCCTGGGCCTGTACGGCCTCATGGGCCTGGGGTTCCGGCTGTGGCGGCTGCTGCCCGCGGACTTTGCCGATCCCTCCCTGGTCACCGGCCTGGGATACCTCAACGCCCTCATCGGCATCGCCATGTACGTGTACCCCATCGGATACCTGGCCCTGCTGGCCCAGGGCCTCTTCGTGCACCCGCCCCTGGGCCGACCCGAGGACGTGGTGCGGGAAATCCGCACCCGGGGGAGACGGTGACCGGCACATAAGTGCCAGGTTGGAGGGGTTTAAGGCCTATCTGCCAGTTTTGGAGGTGAAACCATGCACATCCTGGACAACGGCGTGGGCGTGAGCAACGGACAGGTGGAGCACCTGTGGTTCCGCATCCAGACCCCCGAAGGACCCCGGTACCGCGTGCTCACCCTGGGCGAACTGGCCGTGCTCCCCCGCCCCCTGGCCGAAATGGGAGAGCGGGAGAGCCTCAACTTCTTCCGCCGGCAGGTCGCCATCCTCCGGGGCCTGTACAACGCAGGGGTGGACTTCCTCTACGTGGCCCTGGGCCTCTTCCGGCCCCAGCGCCTGGGCGTGGCCCAGATGTACGGCGCAGCCGCAGAGGCCCCCTCCCTGGACCAGGCCGTGCGCCTGGCCCGCCAGCGCTTCGAGGCCGTGCAGGCCAGCATGGCCAACCACGTCCAGGCCCGCCTGCGCTTCCCCGACCCAACGGTCATCCGGGCCATGCTGGACATGATGCTGCGCGCCCGCAAGGTCCTGCTGCTCATCGGGTACCCGGACCCCCGGGACGGCATCAAGACCCCCGAC
>WFUL01000136.1 GCA_015484985.1 Anaerolineales bacterium
CCACACCGACACCTGAAAGTCGGAGAGCCCGGGCCCGCATCCCCCTGCTGGTGCGCCTGCCCGGGCTCTCCGACTTTCAGGTGTCGGTGTGGTCGGCCAGCCGCGCTCGCGGCATCAGCCGGTGACGGACGCGGGCCGGGCAGGTGGGGCTTCCGCGGTGACGGTACCGGCCGCGGTGCCCCACACAGAGGCATGGCGGCGGCCAGACCCTTGCGGGAGGTGCCGCCGTGTACAGAACCCGGCTCGCCACCGTCGAAATCCTCCTCACCGTGGCCCACATGGTCGCGGCGGTCATCCTCTACAGCCACCTGCTGCACCGCAGCCGCCGCCTCTGGCTCTACCTGGCCCATCTGCTGGACAGGTAGAGCGCACGGGGGGAGTCGCACAAAGCGGCTCCCCCTGGCAACCCAACACCCACACCGGAACACGGGAGAGCCGCGATGGAAATCGAAGTCGAACTGGGCGAAGGCCAACCCCTCTGGCTTTGGGGCAGCCTGCTGGCGCTGGCCCTGGCCCTGCTGTTCCTCGTCGTGGGCCGGGCCTTCACCGCCACGCTCCCCGAACCCCGGGTGTTCACCTGGCAGGACTGGTACGTGTTCAAGGTCCGACGCCAGGTCCTGGCCGAACAGCGGAACCTGCGAAGGGACTACGTGCGCCTCTACCAGGCCGTGGAATCGGGCGACGCCATCCGGGTGACCGTGACCGCGGAGGAACTGCTGGCCAGATGGGAGGAAGGCACCGCGGCCACCGTCGCCCAGAGACAGGCCCTGCGGGACGCGGCGCAAACCGCCCTGGCCTGGGCCCAGGGACGGGCCACCCAGGACGAGGTGTGGACCGCCCTGGAAAAGGCGCAGGAGGTGCTCGATGAACCTGATGCAGCGGCTGGAAGCCGGACTCCTTGAGGCCGAAAGGGAACTCCGGCAGATCGCGGAGCGGCGGCTGAGGGAATACGGGGACCTGTGCAGATGGCTGGCCCATGAACTGGGCCTGGGCGAGCGCCTGGAGGCCCTGCGCACCCAAAGACCCGACATCCCCGCATCCTGGGGGCCGGAGGAGTGGCGGCGCTTCTTCCGGGAGGGCCTGGCGGAGAAGCAACGGGGATGGCGCATCGAACGCCGCATCGAAACCCGCATCGAAACCCCGGGCGCGACCACGGTGCTCACCGCGACCTCTGCGGCTGCGCCGCCGACGAGTCCGGCACAGGGGGTGGAAGGCCGGGCCAAAGCCCATGGGGATGGAGCCCATGGGGACAGGCCCCTGTCTCCCGCGCTCCGCCCTCAGGGAAGACCCTGTGCGACCTCAAAGGTGGAACGTCTGAAGCGCCTGGATGTCCAGATTCCCTCCCGGCTCAAGCGCTTCTTTTCCCGCCCGCCCAAGAAGCGCAAGCGGGAGCTCCAGGTGCTCTTCCTGCTGGCCCAGGGCTATACCGTGCGCCTGGAAGTGGACCTGGCCCTGGCCCGGGCAGGCGGCATCAAGCCCCGATCGGGAAGCGTGCGCAGGGTGATTCAAAGCCTGGCAGAGAGAGACCTGATCGAGGAAGAGGTATGGAGCCTTGGCAGGCCCCAGATGTCCCTGGCCCTTCTCCGGCTCACGGATACGGGAAGGGCTTTGGTCCGGGAGCTGGGATGGCAGGCCCAGGAGAACGAGTGGGAGCGCCTGATGCGCCTGCACGAGGGTGCTCGATACCAGGCCCATGCCGTCGCGGTGCTGATTTTCGCTTTCCACGCCCGTTTACGTGGGTGGGAAGCCGCGGTGCTGCCTGATGTGGAAGGACCCACGCCGCCCGACGTGTGGGTGGGGCGGGGGGAAGAGGGGTATTTCGTGGAGGTGGAGCTCAGCGACAAGGAGCACGAGGCCAAGTGGCGCAACAACGCGGCCCTGAACCGCGGCACCGTGGCCGTGGTCGCGGCCACCCCGGAGCACCTGCGCCTGCTGGCCGGGGACATCCGCAAGCAGGGATTTCAGGTGGTGGGCACCGATCTGGCCACCCTGGTGGCCACACCCTATACCGAGGTCCGGGAGGGCGATCCGCTGTGGACGCTGTGACCTTGGGCGACACGTTTTTTGGGCGTTATGGAGCCAAAAACGGGGCTTTTCGCGGCGTGAAGGCCCCTCTTGCGACGCACAAGACCCCTTGTGCGACACAATCCGGCAGGACCTGACAGGGCAATCCAAAGCCTGAAGGAGGTGCCGTATGGAGAACCGGGTCACGTTCACCGGCAAGGTGGTCAAAGTGTGGAAGGCCCCTCATGCGGGCCGCAGGCTCACCTGGGCCCGCCTCAATCACCGCACCGACACCGAGGACTACTACGTCACCGTCTGGCTCCCCAACGGAACCCAGGTGGTCCAGGGCCAGATCATCCGGGTCGAGGGCAAACTCGGCTCCTATGACTTCACCCAAC
>WFUL01000137.1 GCA_015484985.1 Anaerolineales bacterium
CTCCTCCATACCTTCACGGGTTACGATTTTCGTCTTAATGGGCAGCTTGTAGGCCGCCTGGGTCAGGGCCTCCCGCGCAATCTCCGGGGACACACCCCCCACCTCAAACATCACCCGGCCGGGCTTGACTACCGCAACCCACTCTTCCACGTTCCCCTTACCGCCACCCAGCCGGGTCTCGGCCGGCCGTCGGGTCAC
Source organism: Anaerolineales bacterium (assembly GCA_015484985.1). Lineage (GTDB taxonomy): Bacteria > Chloroflexota > Anaerolineae > Anaerolineales > DRMV01 > S139-71. The sequence goes on from WFUL01000137.1 coordinate 199, forward strand.
GGGCTTATCCGGGAAGATGCGAATCCACACCTTGCCCCGGCGCTTCATCACCCGCACCATGGCCCGACGGGCGGCCTCAATCTGCCGGGCGGTAATCCAGGCCGGCTCCAGGGCCTTGAGGCCAAACTCACCGAAGTCCACCGTGGACGCCCGGTAAGACTTCCCCTTCATCCGCCCTCGTTGTTGTTTGCGGTATTTGACGCGCTTGGGCATCAACATGGTTCACCTCCTACTGGGCAGATGGCAGTTAGCAGATAGCCATATGGCCGTCTGCCGACTGCCGTCCGCTACCCACTTCACTGTGTCACGTACACACCTTCCTGGGCCTGAGATTCCTCCGACGTCTCTTGCGCCGGCTTCTCGGGCAGAATTTCGCCCTTATAAATCCACACCTTGACGCCAATCACGCCATACGTCGTCCGGGCAATGGCCCTGGCATAGTCGATGTCCGCCCGGATGGTCTGCAAGGGCACCCGACCTTCCCGCAGCCATACCGTACGGGCCATTTCCGCACCACCCAGACGCCCGGCCACCTGAATCTTGATGCCCTTGGCGCCCCGGCGCATCGCCTGGTCGATGGCCCGCTTCATAGCCCGACGGTAACTCACCCGTCGCTCCAGCTGCTCGGCGATGTTCTGGGCCACTAGGTACGCATCCAGTTCGGGCTCTTTAACCTCCTTGATTTCCACGTCCACCTTTTCAATGGGGCCGCCTTTGCGCACCCCCACAAACTTCTCCAAAGCTTCCCGAATCTTTTTGATATTCTCGCCCTTGCGACCAATCAGAATGCCGGGCCGGGCGGTGTTAATGTAGACCTTAATCTGTCGCGGGAACCGCTCGATTTCAATGCGGGAAATGCCGGCTCGAGGGGCCATCTTGCGAATCAAATCCTCAATCGCCAGGTCTTGATGGAGCTGCTCCACGTACGTCTTCTTATCGGCCGCGAACCAGCGCCGCGACCACGTCTTGGTGATGCCCAGACGAAAGCCAATCGGGTGTACTTTTCGTCCCATAGGTTACTCCTCTTCCTCCCATCCGCGTTCGCGGAGGATGATGGTGATATGTGAGGTGCGGCGGCGATAGGGCTTCACCCGCCCGCGCGCGGCGAAGCGATAACGTTTGTAGCGGGGACCCTCGTCGGCATAGATGCGGTAGATGTAGAGGTCATCCCGGTGCAAACCGAAATTCTCTTCCGCGTTGGCAATGGCGGATTTGAGCAACTTCTCCACCATGCGAGCACCCCGATGGGGCATAAAGCGCAACATATGCAACGCTTCCACCGCACCTTTGCCCCGAATCACATTGATCACCCGACGCACTTTGTAGGGCGAAATGGGTGCCCGCCTCAACACGGCTCGTACGTCCAGCGTCATGGTTCCTGCCTCCTCAACCGTCCTGACTCCAGGGTAGGACCTCCCGGTCCCGCGCTATTTGCGCTTCTTCTTCTTTTCCACGATGTGCCCCCGGAAGGTCCGGGTGGGCGCGAACTCGCCCAGCTTATGGCCCACCATCTGCTCGGTGATGTACACCGGGATGTGACGACGCCCGTTGTGGATCGCGATGGTGTGGCCCACCATCTCGGGGAAAATCGTGCTGTCCCGACTCCAGGTCCGAATCACCCGCTTTTCACCCTTCTCGTTCAACTCCCGAATCTTCTTCAAGAGTTTGGGGTCAACATACGGTCCTTTCTTCAACGACCGACCCATAAGCCCACCTCCTGGCTACTTCTTCCGCTTGGATTTCTTCTGGCGCGGCTGCACGATGAACTTCGTGGTCCGCTTGTTCTTGCGGGTCTTCTTCCCCAAGGTCTTCCAGCCCCACGGGGACTTGGGCGAAGGCATACCGATGGGCGCGCGACCCTCGCCACCGCCGTGGGGGTGGTCCACCGGATTCATGGCCGAACCCCGCACCGTGGGACGCCAGCCCATATGACGCTTGCGTCCCGCTTTACCAATCTTGATGTGGGCGTGCTCCACATTCCCCACCTGCCCAATGGTGGCATAACAAGACAGGTGAATCAGGCGCACTTCACCCGAGGGCAGGCGGACGTGGGCATATTCGCCCTCCTTGGCCATGAGCTGGGCCGAGGTGCCCGCGGCCCTTACCAGCTGGCCGCCCTTCCCCGGTGTGAGCTCGATGTTATGGATGAGGGTACCGGTGGGGATGTTGGCCAGGGGCAGGGCGTTGCCCGGGCGGATTTCCGCGTCAGGTCCTGCCATCACGGTATCTCCGACCCGCAAGCCCACGGGCGCGATGATATAGCGCTTTTCGCCGTCCGCATATTGCAACAGTGCGATGCGGGCCGTCCGGTTGGGGTCATACTCGATGGCGATGACCTTGGCGGGAATACCGCGCTTATCGCGCTTGAAATCGATGATGCGGTAGTACCGCTTGTTGCCGCCACCCCGATGCCGCACGGTGATGCGGCCCTGATTGTTCCGGCCCGCGTGCTTCTTCAGCGGCTCAATCAAGGATTTCTCCGGCTCCGTCTTGGTGATTTCCTCGAAGGTGTAGCCGGTGCGATGCCGCAGGCTCGGCGTCACGGGCTTGTACTTCTTGATTCCCATGGCTTTACTCCTGCACGCCCTCGAAGATGTCCAGGCGATAGCCTTCTTCCAGGGTCACGATGGCTTTCTTGTATCCCGGCCGTCGAATCACCCAGCGGTACGTACGCCAGTCCCGCTTGCGCTTGGCGGGCACGTTCATCACGTGCACCTTCTTGACCTTCACATTGAAAATCTTCTCCACCGCTTCCTTAATAAGCGGCTTGTTGGCATACGGCGCGACCTCAAAGGTGTACTGGTTGTACTTCTTAGCCAAGCGCACGGATTTCTCCGTGAAAATGGGTCGTCGCAAGATGTCATACAGGTTCACATCCGACATGGCATCGCCTCCCTTAGCCCAAGAAGGACTCCAGCACCTTAATCGCCTTCAAGGGCATGAGGACCTTGTCAAAGCTCAACAGGTCCCGGACGTTCACGTAATTGGCCAGCAGCGTCTTGGCATAGGGCAGGTTGGCCGTGGCCTTGGCCACCACGAAGTATTGCTCGCTGGACTTGGGATTCTCCGGCAACAGCACCAAGACCGTGGCCTCTTCCCCGGCCAGCCGAGTGAGGGCCTCGTCCATCAGCCGGGTCTTGAGCTCGGGCAATTTCAAGTCGTCCACCACGATGATGGCCTCTTCCTGGGCCTTGACCGACAGGGCCGACCGCAGGGCCGCGCGGCGCATCTTCTTGGGCATGTCCTGGTAATAGTCCCGCGGTTTGGGACCGTGCACCACGCCACCGCCCACCCACTGAGGCGCGCGGATGGAACCCTGCCGAGCCCGGCCCGTGCCCTTTTGGGGCCAGGGCTTGCGGCCACCGCCCCGAACCTCGCCCCGGGTCTTGGTGCTATGGGTCCCCAACCGGGCGTTGGCCATCTGGCGAACATAGGCCTGGTGCATCAGGTCCGGCCGAATGGGCGCCTCAAAAATCTTGGCCGGCAGTTCGATCTCGCCAACTTGCTCACCTTGCATGTTGTAAACCGGCACCTTCATGGCTTTTCTCCTCGCTGACCGCCGTCAGCCCTTTGCCGACAGCCGGATTAGTCCTTCACGCGGTTTTTGTAACTCTCACGGATGAGCACCAGCCCACCGTTGGGACCGGGCACCGCGCCCTTCACGGCCAACAAATGCCGCTCCGGATCCACCTTGACCACGGTCAGGCCGACGATGGTGACCCGCTCGTTGCCCATGTGGCCCGGGCCTCGTTGGCCCTTCCAGGTCCGACCCGGGTCCGTGGCCGCGCCCCGGGCACCGGGGGCCCGGTGCCGGTCCGTCTGGCCGTGGGTCTTGGGCTGCCGGGAGAAACCATGACGCTTGATGGCACCAGCAAACCCACGACCCTTGGACCATCCCGTAACGTCCACCTTCTCCCCTTCTTTGAAAACTTCCACCGTGATGACATCCCCTTCCTTCACGCCCGGGTCCTCTCCTTCAAAGCGGAACTCCCGCAACACCCGCAGGGGCGGCACCCCCGCCTTCTGGAAGTGGCCCCGCAGGCCCGCGGGCACCCGCTTGGACTTGACCTCTTCAAAGCCCAGTTGCACCGCCCGATAACCATCCCGTTCGGGGGTGCGAATCTGGGTCACGTAGCACGGACCCGCCTGAATGATGGTCACCGGGATGGCCCGGCCGTCTTCGTCAAAGATTTGCGTCATACCCACTTTACGTCCGATGATTGCCTTGATCATCCTTACTTCTCCTGCAAAAAGGACGCGCGATGGGTATCGGTCCCATCGCGCGCCTCAGGATGCCTATGGGGCGCTGGTTATCCCGATACCCACGGATATCGCAGCCTTATGCGCATGGTCAAGGTACTTGCCCCTTTGGTTCCGTTCGAGCCAAAGGGGTAGTATACCACAAAACCGGCTTCTGGACCACCGGTCAGGGCAGTTTAATCTCAATATCCACGCCTGCCGGCAAATTCAACCGCATCAGCATGTCGATGGTCTTCGCGTCGGGGTCGATGATGTCAATCAAGCGCTTGTGCGTGCGGATTTCAAAGTGTTCCTGAGAGTTCTTGTCGATGAAGGGCGAGCGCATCACCGTGAACCGCTCCCTTCGGGTGGGCAGGGGCACAGGCCCGATGACCCGCGCGCCTGCCCGCTCGGCCGTCTCGACGATGCGCTTCGCCGACTGGTCGAGAATCCGGTGGTCGTACGCCTTCAAGCGTATCCGAATCCGCTGCCTGGCCATGGTTCACCTCCCGCGTCCCTGAAATCCATCCTCAGTCCAGCACGTCGGTGATGGTACCCGCACCCACGGTCAGACCACCTTCCCGGATGGCGAACCGCTGCCCCTTCTCCAGGGCAATGGGGTACATCAACTCCACTTCCAGGTTCACGTGGTCGCCAGGCATCACCATCTCCACCCCTTCCGGCAACTGTATCGTCCCCGTCACGTCCGCCGTCCGCAGGTAGAACTGCGGCCGATACCCGCTGAAGAAGGGCTTGTGCCGTCCACCCTCTTCCTTCCGCAACACGTACACCTGCGCCCGGAACCGCTTGTGCGGCTTGATGCTCCCAGGCGCCGCCACCACCATCCCCCGGCGAATCTC
>WFUL01000138.1 GCA_015484985.1 Anaerolineales bacterium
GACGGGAACTGCGGCCCAGGTTACGGCGGTCACCCGTGTGGACCATCGACCCATTGGCGAGGGCAAGATGGGTGCCATCACCGCACAATTGCGGGAACTCTTCCAACAGGTGGTACGGGGCAAGCACCCCAAGTATCGCCACTGGCTGGAGCCGGTGTACGAGTAAACCCGGGAATGGGCGACGCATGGGAGCCATGAAGACTCCAATGTTGCGCGACGTAGAGCGACTGGCCCGGCAGGCAGGCGTCATCCTGCGTATGGGCTTTGGCCGCCGTCATCGTATCGAGCACAAATCCCATTGGATTGACCTGGTGACGGAGACGGACCAGGAAGCGGAGGCTTTTTTGCTGGATCAGATTCGTCGGTTGTTCCCGGGGCATGCCATTGTGGCCGAGGAGACCGGAGTGCATGGGGATGTGACCGGCTCCCGCTGGTACGTGGACCCTTTGGACGGCACGGTGAATTTCGCTCACGGTATCCCTATCTTTACCGTGTGCCTGGCCTTCGCCGACGAAGAGGGAGTGCGCCTGGGTGTGGTCTACGACCCGATGCAAGACGAGCTCTTCGCTGCGGAGCGAGGCAAGGGCGCTTGGCTCAACGGACGCCCGATTCGGGTTTCCGAAACCCAGAAACTGGCCGACAGTCTGCTCATCACCGGGTTCCCTTACGATGCCTGGACGAACCCGGATAACAATCTTGACCACTTCGCGGCTTTCGCGGTGCGCACCCGAGGCGTTCGCCGTTTGGGGTCGGCGGCTATGGACATCTGTTACGTGGCTGCCGGACGGGCTGACGGCTTCTGGGAGCTTCGCCTCAATCCCTGGGACGTGGCCGCCGCGAGCCTCATTGCCCAAGAGGCCGGCGCGGTGGTTACGGATTTGTCGGGCGCGCCCATTCGCCTGGAAGGAAAGATTTCCGTGGTGGTGGCCAATCCGGCCATCCATCGTCAGATGTTGGCTGTGCTTCAGACTCATAGGAGAGGTCAGGGATGATTCGGGAATACCTGCGACCTAAGACCTTGGAAGAGGCCCTGCGTCTGCTGGCGGAACGGGCCGAAGCCCGTCCTCTGGCAGGTGGCATGGTTCTGACCGCGACGAAGGAGGACGTGGTCGCGGTGGACCTGCAAGACCTGGGCTTGAGTACCCTCCGACGGGAAGGGGCCGAGTGGGTCTTGGGCGCGACGGCCACCTTGCAGGCCGTCTACGAGCATGAAGCCCTGCTGGAGGCGTTGCGGGAACTGGCCCACCGGGAATTTCCGTATCCGCAGCGCAACCAGGCCACCGTGGTGGGCACCTTGGTGGCCGCGGACGGGCGTTCGGTGTGGGCTACAGGACTTATGGCGCTGGATGCCCGGCTTGTCCTACACCGTTGGGGGCAGGAGCCCCAAACCGTGCCCATCGGCGACTGGTTGCCCTTGCGTCATGAGTGGCACCCGGGATGGTTGATAACCGAAGTACGGTTGTCCGCCGCTCCGCGGCTGGCCTGGGAGGTGGTGGCCCGTTCCCCGGCCGACCGGCCCCTTTTGATTGTCGCGGTGGCCCGCTGGCCGCGAGGTCGCACGCGCGTGGTGTTGGGTGGGTGGGGCGACGCGCCCCACCTGGCCCTGGACGGTCCCACAGCCGACGGCGCGGACATTGCCGCTCGCAACGCGGCCTATGACGCCCAGGACCACCTGGCCAGCGCGGAGTACCGACGGGAGGTGGCACCCGTCTTGGTCCGGCGGTGTTTGGAGAAACTGGAGGGCACGAACGGGTAAATACCCTGGGCGCCCGGGACAATCTAATGAAGCGGCGGCCAAGCCGCCGCTTCATTGTTTTCCCGGTAACGCCTGCCTCAGGACGAGGGTTCGGGGGCCTGGTCCAGCAGGAGGGCCACCCGCTCCACTCGACTGATTTCCCAGGGGATGCCTAAAGCATCCAGGACTTCATCCGGGCGCCCGGTGGCACCGGGGAGGGCGGTGAGACGCATCCACAAGTACGTTTCTCCCGAGGCTTCGTCCTGGCGGATTTCCAGGGCTTCCACCAGGGGCCGCAGGTCATAGGGCTTCCCCCGGCGCTCTCGTGGAATGTGTTCCCGGCTCAGGAAATTTCGCACCCGTTCTTCCAGGTCCGGGATGGGTTCCAGGAAGTGGACTTCGTATTCCGCGGCTCGTACCAGGTTTTGCAGGGCAGGGGCTTTTTCGGGGACTTTCTCGACGCGGTGTAACTCCAAACCGGGCGGTAGGGCTTCCCGAAGGCGTTTCTCGACTTCTTCGACAGGCAGGGGGCGCTCCAGCCAGACGTCGGCGAGTTCGTATCGGGAGGTGCATCCCAATGGCAGGGCCGAAGCCAGGTGGAACCGGGGATGGGGCGTGAAGCCTTCGCTGTACTTCACAGGAAGACCGGCCCGGCGGAAGGTACGTTCCCAGGCCCGTTGTACGTCCAGGTGCCCGGTATAGCGCATGGGTTCGGTCTTGGCGAAGTGCAGGCGCAGTCGCAAGGCTTTGCGGGTCGTGGTTGGGTTCAAGGCGCGCTATCCCTCCTCTCGGACCAGGGCCACTTCGGTGAGGGGGACCACCGAACGGCGGGGCGGCCGTTTCACTTCGGGGCACTTCCACACCTGGCCCGGCGTCAGATACCGCAGGCTGGCGTAATGGGGTAGGATGCCGCAGGCGAAGCAGCGCTGACGGCAGTCGATGCGGGTGCGGCCTTCCTGACTCCACAGGTAGTCCTGGGCCAGGTATTCCTTGGTCACGCCGATATGGATGTGGTCCCAGGGGAAGGGTTCATCAATCATCCGTTCTCGGTGGACGTAGAACCACGGGCTCAGGTTCACCTCCCGAAAGGCCTGCATCCAGGCGTCGAATTGCAGGTGGTCGTGCCAGGCATCGAACTTCGCCCCTAGTTGCCAGGCCCGGTAGATGACCTCGGCCAGGCGCCGGTCGCCTCGGGAGAGCCAGGCCTCCAGCATGGTTTCTTCCGGTCGGTTGAGGTTGAGTTTCAAGCCCGGACCCCGCATCTCCCGACGCAAGAGGGCCTGTTTCGCCCGGATTTCCTCCATGGTGTTGGCCGGGACCCATTGGAAGGGGGTGTGGGGCTTGGGGACGAAGGTGCTCACCCCGGCGTGGACCCGGGCCCGTTTCCCCAACACCTTGCGGCCTTCCTGCAGGACGGCCTTGCACAGGTCCGCGATGGCTTTCACGTCGTCCAGGGTCTCCCGGGGATGGCCAATCATGAAGTAGAGTTTGATGGTGGTCCAGCCCCGGCGGTAGATTTCCCGGGCCGTTTCCAGGAGTTGCTGTGTGCTCACCGGCTTATTGATGATGTTGCGCATGCGTTCCGTCGCGGCCTCGGGGGCCAGGGTGAACCCGCGACGGCGGGTTTGTTGCAGGGCCTCCATGAGTTGGACGGAGAAAGTCTCGATACGCAGAGAGGGCAGGGAGATGGTCACCTTACGCTCCGCGAAACGCCGAACGACCTCCTGCACCAGAGGCAGGATGTGCGTGTAGTCTGACGAGGACAGGGAAAGTAAGCCGATTTCCTCAAACCCGGTGGCCCGCAGGCCCTCCTCGATGGCCTCGACGATTTCCTCCACCGTGCGTTCTCGCACAGGGCGCACCACCATGCCTGCGTGGCAGAAGCGGCACCCCCGGGTGCATCCCCGCATGATTTCCACGGGGAAGCGGTTGTGGACGGTGTCAATGAAAGGCACGATGATTTTGGTGGGGGGTGGCGGCAGTTTGGGCACCAGGCGTTTGAAGATGGGCATGGGCGCGTCCTCGACCCGCTTCGTCAGGCCGGCGAACACGCCTTCGTCGTCGTAGTGGTCCTGATAGAAGGCGGGTACGTAGACCCCCCAGATTTGGGAAAGGCGGTAGAGCAAATCTTCCCGAGACGTTCCTGCCGCCTTCCAGGCTTTGTAGGCGTTGATGATGTCGTGGATGACCTCTTCCCCCTCGCCGATGACAAAGGCATCGATGAAGGGGGCCATGGGTTCGGGGTTGAAGGTGGCATGACCACCCGCAATAATCAGAGGGTCCTGCTCGGTGCGGTCCGAGGCGAAGAGGGGGATGCCCGCCAGGTCCAGCAGATTCAGGGTGTTCGTGTACAGGGTCTCGTAGGGCAGGGAGAAGCCCACGATGTCGAAGGCCCGCACCGGGTGCTTGGTTTCCAAAGTGTAGAGGGGGATACCTTCCCGGCGCATGAGGGTTTCCATGTCCGTCCACGGAGCGAAGGCCCGTTCGGC
>WFUL01000139.1 GCA_015484985.1 Anaerolineales bacterium
CCAGTTGGGGATGCGGGTGGCCGTGGCCGCCAACGTGCGGGTGACCGCCGCTTCCCGGCGCTCCTTCCGGGAGGCCCTGCAAATCGCCTTCCGGGCCGGCACCATCACCGGGATGCTGACCAACGCCCTGGGCCTGTTGGGCGGCACCATCATCTTCATGGTCTACAAAATCGCCGCTCCCGACGTGCTCCTGGGCTTTGGCTTCGGCGGGACGCTGCTGGCCCTGTTCATGCGGGTGGGCGGCGGCATCTACACCAAGGCCGCGGACGTGGGTGCGGACCTGGTGGGTAAGGTGGAGGCGGGCATCCCCGAGGATGACCCCCGCAACCCCGCGGTCATCGCCGACCTGGTGGGCGACAACGTGGGCGACTGCGCGGGCATGGCCGCGGACATCTTCGAGTCCTACGAGGTCACCCTGGTCTCCGCCCTCATCCTGGGCCTGGCTTTGTGGCACGCCACCGGCCAGATTGCCTGGGTCATCTTCCCCCTGGTGGTACGGGCCATCGGCGTGTTCTCTTCCATCATCGGCACCTACCTGGTGGACGAGGACCCCAAGGCCCCGGGCAACGCCATGCGGGGCATCTTCCGAGGGTACGTGATTTCCGCGGTGATTTCCGCCGTGCTCACTCTGGCCCTGGGCTACTACTACCTTGAGGTCTACCAGGGCGGCCAGTTGGTGGGCGGCTGGTGGCGGACCCCGGTGGCTGTCCTGGCTGGCTTGATTCTTGCTACCGCGTTGGACCGCTTGACCAACTACTTCACGGGCACCCAGTACTCGCCGGTGCAGGAAATCCGCAACGCCGCGGACACCGGTTCCGCCACCCTCATCCTTCAGGGCCTGGTGGTGGGCATGGAATCCTCGGTGTGGGCCGCGCTGGCCATGGCGGCCACCATCATGGTCTCCATTGGCATCTTCGCCGGCGCTTCCTCCGATCCCACCACCCAGGTGGTCTTCGTGCTCTACGGCGTGGCCATGACGGGCATCGGCTTGCTCACCCTCACGGGCAACATCGTGGCCATGGACTCCTTCGGGCCCATCGCCGATAACGCCGGCGGCATCGCGGAAATGGCCTGGACGGGTATGGAAGACGAGGAAACCGAGAAGGCTCAGGAGATTCTGGACCACCTGGATGCTACGGGGAACACCACCAAGGCCATTACCAAAGGGCTGGCCATTGGAACCGCGGTCATTGCCGCGGTCGCCCTCTTTGCCTCCTATCTGGTGGACGTCACCCGGGCACAACAGGCCCTGGGCCTGCCTGAGTCCTCCTTCCTGAGCAATACCGGTATCCGCGTGGATATCCCGCAGGTCTTCGTGGGCCTGCTCATCGGTGGCGCCCTGCCCTTCCTCTTCTCCTCCTTCGCCATTCAGGCCGTGCGCCGAGGCGCCTCGGCCATTGTGGAAGAGGTGCGCCGCCAGTTCCGCCTGGGTGTCCTGGAGGGCAAGGTGAAGCCCGATTACCAGAAGGCCGTGGACATCTCCACCGCTTCGGCCCAGAAGGAACTGGTGCCCCTGGCCCTGCTGGGCGTCGTCACCCCCATCATCGTGGGCCTGTGGCTGCAGGTGGAGGCCCTGGGTGGCTTCCTGGCGGGCATCATCGTGAGCGGCCAGTTGCTGGCCGTGTTCATGAACAACGCGGGGGGCGCCTGGGACAACGCCAAGAAACTCATCGAGGACGAGCCCAAGGACCCTGAGAAGGGCCTGGGTAAGGGCTCCGAGCGTCACAAGGCCTCGGTGGTGGGCGACACGGTGGGCGACCCCCTCAAGGACACCGCGGGCCCGGCCCTGAACCCCATGATCAAGGTGGTCAACCTGGTGGCCGTCATCATCGCGCCCATCGTGGTCCAGTACAAGATGAGCCTGCCCGTGCTCATCGTCATCTTGATTCTCGTGGCCATTCTGATTTGGGTGATTCGCCGGGCAAAGGCGCCCGCGGCCCGCTTGGGGGCTCCTTCGTAGCCTTTACCTTGCTTCCAACTTGATGCCCCGGCGGGTTTCCGCCGGGGCTTTTTGTTTTGGGCATGACTCTCCCGTCCGGAGATCAAAGGCGAATTTTCTTCAAGAAGGAGGTGGAAGATGAGCGGACCTGTCGAACTCTATGACACAACCTTGCGTGATGGTGCCCAGGCAGAAGGTATGTCCCTGTCCTTGCAGGACAAGCTCCGTATCACCCGTTTATTGGACGAGTTGGGGGTGGATTACGTGGAAGGTGGATGGCCGGGTTCCAATCCCAAAGACGCGGCGTACTTCCGCCGGGTTCGACGGCTGCCCTTCAAGCACGCGAAGGTGACGGCCTTCAGTTACACCCGCCGCGCGAATACCCGGGTCGAAGACGACGAAAACTTGAGGCAGCTCCTGGCCGCGGAGACGGAAGTGGTCACCGTGGTCGGGAAGACCTGGTTGCTCCACGTACATCACGTGTTGCGCACGTCCCCGGAGGAAAACCTGGCCATGATTCGGGATACCGTGGCCTATTTGCGGAGCAAAGGGCGCCGGGTTATCTACGATGCCGAGCATTTCTTCGATGGATTTCGCGCCGATGCCGCTTATGCCTTGCGCACATTGGAAGTCGCGCGGGACGGCGGGGCTGAAACCCTGGTCCTTTGTGACACCAACGGTGGCACCATGTACTGGGACATTGAGGACATGACCCGCACGGTGGTGGCGCATTTCCCCGGGGTTCGCATCGGCATCCATGCCCACAATGATGGAGAGTCTGCCGTGGCCAATTCCCTGGCTGCCGTGCGCGCCGGTGCCCGGCATGTGCAGGGGACCATCAACGGTTACGGAGAACGGGTGGGCAACGCCAACCTGGTGAGCCTTATCGCCAATCTCCATCTCAAGATGGGCCTGGAAGTGGTAACCGACGCGCAGTTGCGTCGGTTGACGGATGTCGCCCATGCGGTGGCCGAAATCTGCAACGTGCCCCCGAATCCGTATCAGCCTTATGTGGGACGCAGTGCCTTTGCGCATAAAGCCGGCTTGCATGCCGATGCCACGCTCAAGGACGCCCGCGCGTATCAGCACATCGATCCGGCGCTGGTGGGGAATACCACCCGGGTGCTGGTCTCCGAGCTCTCGGGCAAGGGCAACGTGCTGTACAAAGCCCGGGAATGGGGCGAAGGCCTGAACGCCGAACAGGCGCGAAGGTTGGTACGGGTCATCAAAGACCTGGAGGCCCAGGGGTTCTCCTTCGAAGCCGCGGAAGCTTCAATGCACCTTCTGGTGCGTCGCCAGCGCGCGGATTACCGCCCGCCCTTCGAATTGGTGGACTTCGTGGTGATTGTGGAGCGACGGAAAGGCCGCGGCTTGCTGGCCGAGGCCACGGTGAAAGTGAAGGTGGGGGGCCGCCTGATTTACACCGCGGCGGAGGGAAACGGTCCGGTGAACGCCCTGGACCTGGCCCTGCGCAAGGCGCTCATGGAGGTGTACCCTCAGGTGACCCATATGGAGTTGGTGGACTACAAGGTGCGCATTCTGGATGGTGAACGGGGTACCGCGGCCAAGGTGCGGGTCCTCATCGACTCCAGAAGTCCTGATGGACATCGGTGGAGTACTGTGGGTGTAAGTACCAACATCCTCCAGGCCAGCTGGCAGGCCCTGGCCGATAGTGTGGAATACTTCTTATGGCGGAGGGCTTCCTGAGGTTAATGGCGGAAGTGGCGCACCCCAGTGAATACCATGGCCAGGCCGAGCCGATTTGCGGCCGTGATGGCCTCCTCATCCCGAATGGAGCCGCCGGGCTGGATAATGGCCGTCACGCCGGCGCGCGCGGCTTCCTCTACGCCGTCGGGAAAAGGGAAAAACGCGTCCGAGGCCAGAACAGCCCCTTGGGCGCGGGTTCCCGCCCGTTGTACAGCCAGGCGTACGGCGTCCACTCGGTTAGGTTGACCGCTCCCGATGCCCACGGTAGCCCGGTCTTTCACCAGCACGATGGCATTGGAGAGGACGGGTTGCACAGCCAGCCAGGCAAAGCGCAAATCTTCCCATTCCTCCGGGGTGGGCGCGCGTTCTGTCACCACGCGCCACGAAGCATCTGGGGGGTCGCCCGGGTCACCGGTCTGGCGCAGCATTCCCCGGAAGATGGAG
>WFUL01000140.1 GCA_015484985.1 Anaerolineales bacterium
CGGGAGGCGTGGGTGCGCTGGCGGCCGGCGGTGCGGCCCCGGCAGGCCAGGCGGCCGCTTCGGGAGCGATGGCCGCGACGGAAGGGGGCGCTTCCGCCGCAGTCGCAGGCGGCGTGGACGCCCTGGCCCGGGCCGAGACTCTGGCCCGCATGGCCCATGTGGTCGGCGGCCCCGGCAGCCTTTCCGGCCGTATGGGCGCGGCCCTGGCCGGATACTACCGCACCCTTCGACGGGAGCGGATGGCAGCGGAAGAGAGCAACACCATCGCGGGCGAGGAAGCCGCCCGGCCCAGGTCGCATCAAACGGCCTACGCCGTGGCCCAGGCCCTGGACCCCGACTTCCCCCAAAGCTACCGGACCTATATCCGCACCCTGGATCGGGTCCAGGAGGCGCTGAAGGACGTCCGGGATGAGCAGGGCCTTCCCGTGATGCCCCATCTGTGGTCGCAGCAGAACGATCCGGAGCGGGCGGCCCTGGCGGGCGCGCTGGTCGCCATGTACTGGCGGGAGTCGGAGAACTTCGAGAAGGTGCTCAAAGAAAAGGGTTGGCCCGCTCTCCGCCGCAAGGCCGAAGAACGCCTCAAATCCCTGGAGGAAAGGGATGACGCCGGTTGAGGCAGGCTCCTTGAAAGTACTGTGGCTTGTGGTGTTGCTCGTTGTGGCCGGGCTGGCCGCGCTGGAGGACGTGCGACGCCTGACGCTTTCGCCCGTTCTGACCGTTTCGTTGCTGGCGGTATGGGCGGCGGGGGTGTTCATTGAAGTTGCCTTGCGCCCCTGGTGGACCCTGGCGGTGGTCATGCTGACCCTCTGGCGTTGGGTAGGGGGAATTTGGGGGTGGTTCTTTCTCCTCTTTCCACCCCTGATTCCTCTGACCCTGACCGCGGCCGCCGGCCGCCAGAGACGAATAGGCGAAGCGGATCTCATTTTTCTTTCTGCATTGCATCTGGCCCTGCCCTGGTGGGGGCCGTGGTTGGTCTCTCTGGGATGGCACTTCTACCTTCTCTACTGGCGACGCAAAGGATACAGTTTGATTCCCGCCGTACCCGGACTCCTGGCAGGATGGGCGGTGGCCATGGTCGGAATGCTGGCCGCCGCTCACCTTATGCCTTAGATGAGGCACCGGAGGACGTGAGATGAAGCGACTTCTCCCTTTGCAGATTCAGATGGCCGCGGCTTTCCTGCTGGGCTTGATCGTGGCCTTTGGCATCTACAACCACCCAACCCAAGCCACGCCTCCCACGAATCAGAATTGCGAATGTGAACTGGTGCGACGGTACAGCGATAACGTGGCCGTCTGCGCTTTCGATGCCGAATCGGGATGTCCGAATCCCTGCCTTGCAGATCCCGATAATACGTGCACTCAATGGATTTGCGACCGTATTGGCTCGCAATATTACACTGTACCTTACGCCTGCAGCCCCGCAGCCACGCCCACACCCCGTCCCACCAAAACCCCCACACCTACACCGCTTCCTCCCACACTGACGCTGGAGTTCCTGTGTGACGTCTGGGGCAACGCCGGATGGTGCCGCTCGGGCGGCCGCATCAAGGCCACGGGCACCGACCCCTCGGGCCAGAGCATCCTGGTCTCCGGAGACACCGGGGGACCCTCGCCGCAACGCCTGGCCTGTTCCGGGACCGACACCTGCACGGCCACGGCCTCCGTGGTAGAGGGCACAGGCACGGCCCAGGCCAGAGCCACCGGCCCCGGGGGAACCGTGAGCCAGGCCCTGGACTGGAAGTACGACCCCACCGCACCCACCCTGGCCTACACCATCCTTCCCGCATCACCCGACGGGCTGAGCGGCTGGTACGTGACCGCACCCCAGGTGTCCGTGGCGGGAAGCGACGCCACCAGTGGCGTGGCCTCGGAAGAGGTTTCCACCGACGGGAGCGGCGCCTGGTCGGCATCCCCCATCACCCTGAACGACGGAACGCACACTCTGGCCTTTCGTGTGGCGGACGTGGCTGGGAACGTCACCACCCAATCCGGCCCTTCGGTGAAGGTGGACACCAGGCCCCCGGCCCTGAATCCCGCGGTAAGCCCGGCGTCGCCCGATGGACTGAGTGGCTGGTACGTGACCGCTCCCGAAATCCGGGTGAACGCCGTGGACGCCACCAGCGGCGTCGCGGCGGAAGAGGTCTCCCTGGACGGCGGGAGCACATGGACGTCGAACCCCTTCACCGTGCCCGATGGCGTGCATGACGTGTGGGTCCGGGCCCGGGACGTGGCCGGAAACACGGCCCTCCAGAGCCTGGGCACCCTTCGGGTGGACACGACCGCGCCGTCCCTGACGGTGAATGACCCCGGCGTCCTCTCATGCCTTTCCTCCCTCACCGGCCGTGCGCAGGACGCCACCTCGGGCATCGCCCAGGTGGCCTGGAGTCGGGACGGCGGGGCCACCTGGGAGACGGTCGCCTCGACCGCGGGGGACTTCTCCGTGACCTGGGACGTGCGCTCCCTACCCGAAGGCGCCTATGTCGCGCGCTTCCGGGCCCGGGACGTGGCCGGAAACACGACCGAGGTCACCCGCGAAGTCCTGGTGCGCCATCCCAACATCGGCATCGGCATTCAGCCCCAAAAGGGGTTCTTTTGGGACACCTTCCGCATCGGGGTGGAGCCCCGGTGCATGAAGATCACCCGCATGCGCGTGGTCGTGGAGAACCCCGACGGCCCCAACGCGGTGCTGGGCGAATGGGACACCCGTTCCTGGGACCGATACGGTGTGGTCGTGAAATGGGACGGGATGTTCCCCAACGGCGCGGCGCGGCTGGGTACGTACTGGCTGCGGGTAGACGTGTGGGACCAAAGCGGTCGGGTGCTTCGGGACTTTGCCAGGGTCGTCATTCCCGTCTTTGGCCCCCAAAACACACCCACGCCTACGCCTTCAAGCACGCCGACCGTCACGCCGACCACCACTCCCACAGCCACACCGGAAAACGTCCTACCGACGCCCCCTGCGCCGACCGCGGCAGCGATGCCGGCAGCGCCCACGCCAACGCCGCTTCCCCCACCCACGCCGAAGCCCGCGGATACTTATGCCGCCTTGAGCGGCGACCCCATCCGCACCCAAGCCGGGCCGCCTCTGGCGCTCATCGCGGCCGTCGCCCTGGCGATGGCCGTACTGGGTATGCGAGACCCTCGGGTACCCGAAGTCGCCCGTTTGCGACGTTTACTCCGACAGGCTCAGAAGTGGCAAAAGCAGCATCCCTGGATGCAGGAAGACCACCTATAAAGGGAGGGCGAACGATGATGGCATGGATGGTTTTCGTTCTGGCGCTCTTTGCCGTGCTGGCCGCATTGATGGCCTATGGTCTCGAACGTCAGCGTCGAGAGTTGGCCGGACTTCGCCGCGAGGTGGAGGCCTGGGTGGCCGCGGACCTGCGGCTCAAGCGGAGCCGCATGGGCATGACGTTGCAAAAGGACTTCGAGCCGGCCCGCTGGCTTTCGTCCTTGTTGCGTCAGGCGCTTCCCGACCTTACAGTAGAAAACATCATCCCAGAGGCTCAGCCCGACGGCGTTCCCGGTGTGTGGCTTCAAGTAGATGGAGCGCAGTTCTTCGTGACGCCCCGTTCCCGGAGTGAAATTCGGCGCGCCCTGAAGACCCGCAAAGGTCGTCTGGACGCCCCTGTGGTGACGGGTGAACTTCGCGCCCTGGCCCGAACGCGGCCAGTCCGGGTGAGCCTGGCCGACGACCCCCTGCTGGACCTGGGCTGGGCGGAAACGGCGCGGCGGATGGGGCTGCCGGTCGAAGAGCCGCGAGAGTTGTTCGTCTATGCCCCCGGAAGGGGGTAAGGACTGCCGCGATTTTCGTGGTAGGATAAGGACGAACAAGGTCGTTTTGGAGGTGAGGAAATGCCCCGTTTGCTCGAGGTCAAGCCGCTGCAGGGGTATCGTTTATGGCTCCGGTATGACGACGGCGTTGAAGGCGTGGTTGATCTTTCCGGTTTGGTGGGTAAAGGCGTCTTTGCCATCTGGAAAGACGAGAAGCGTTTCCGTTCTGTGCGCATTGGCGATGGAGGCGAATTGGTCTGGGACGACGGTGTGGATCTGTGTCCGGACGCGTTGTACATGGAAATCACCGGAAAACGGCCCGCAGAGGTCTTTCCGAACCTGAAAATCCTTCGGGAGGCCCATGCCTGAAATCTGCCGCTTCTTTGGGATTAGCATTCGTATGTACTACAACGATCACCATCCGCCCCATTTCCACGTCGTTTACGGAGAGCAACGGGCGATCGTAGACATTCGTACCTTGATGGTGATCGGCGGACGGTTATCGCCTCGGGTATTGGGCATGGTCACTGAGTGGGCTGCCCGTCACCAACAAGACCTGATGGCCTTGTGGGAAAAGGCCCAAAACCACGAACCTCTCCATCGTCTTCCTCCTCTGGAGTGAGGAAAGAAACGTTATCGTGCGAAAAAAGGCCCCTCTTTTCGGGGCCTTTTGCGTTCTTATCGTGCGAAATTCGCCCAATATCGCACGATAACGGTTGTTATCAGGACGCCATACGCATCCATGTTGAAACTCGTGGTTTATTCCCAAACGAAGATCATATACTGCACGATTCCATACATCCTTTCCAAAAAATTTCCCCACGCAGCCCACGCCCCTAAGCCTTCGCCCGTTATTTCGAGATCTATACCCACTTCCTCAACAAGGCTCCGTAACACCCGATTTGCCTCCCGGGGTGCAAGAAAACCGTGCTCACGTGAAGGCTCAAAGACACCCCGGGATAAATCCGTTAGCCATCGGGCTAATGTAGGGCTTTCGTCAAAGATACGTTCCGGGGAATGAAAACAGATGTCCTTTCCGTCTTTTGTAAAGCTATACCAGTGTTTGGCGGAAGTGACGGTAGTATGGGGAGGTATTACAATATGCCTTTGTAAGAGAGACATGTCTTCGAGGAGAGGCTTCAACGAATTTGTTTTGTACATTGCTTCATAGATGGTAAGGACTCTTTTTCTGATTCTTATAGGTAGTAGTGGTGGTGGTGGAATCCGATTCCAAATTTTACCCCAAATCCGGCGTGCCAGAATCAACCAATACAAAGCCCCAGATTGTAAGCCTGCTTGATGTATGGCCCGTGCATAAACGACCCCATCTAAAAATAGGGGACAAACATAAACTGCATCTCCACATCCGAAGTCATGAAGGAGTCGTCGTAGTCGAAAAAGAATATTATGTTGAAAATCGCGGTGATGGGGTCTTTTGTCACGCAAACGGAAGGCAAGCACTAAAGGCTTAACTCTGAGATTCAAACTATGACGGTCCCGAATAATCTTAGACCGTCGATTTAAGTATCCTCTCTTGTCTATGGCCAGGCGTTTTTCAAAATCTAACAAAAAAGGGGTATGTTATAGCCAAAAC
>WFUL01000141.1 GCA_015484985.1 Anaerolineales bacterium
GCTCACGCCCGGTTCGTCCGAGGCCGCGGCCTACGTGGACCGATTCCCCCTGCTCAAACGGGAACCCGTTTACGTGCTGCGGGAAGGCCTCACGGACCGGGAGCGCGCGGGGCTGGAAGCCCTGCTGGCCCGGCCCTTAGTGCTGGTGGCCGCGCTGGAGCGCATGGAAACCAACCCCGAGATGGCCCGGCAGATGCTCCCCGGCCTGGCCGAGCGCCTGGGCCAGATTCCCCCCGGCATGCGCCTGTGGGACGTGCTCCCCCGGCTTCCCCAAAGCGCGAAGCAGGCCATGCTCGACGCGCTGGACCGGCGTTTCCAGGCTTTAGGCGGGGAGCCCGCGCTGCGCCAGGCCGCGGCTCGGGTGGTGCGGGCCGAGTACGAGGCCCTGGGGATGGATATGGCCCGGCTCCAGGCCCGGTACATCCTGCGGGTGGGCGGGGAAATGCTCCTGGTCGCGCTGCTCGCCGCGGCCGCGACCGTGGCCGCGGGGTACTTCGCCGCCCGCCTCGCGGCCGGCCTGGCCCACGACCTGCGGCAGGCCCTGGTCCGCCACGTGATGGCCTTTTCCGCCGCGGAACTGGAGCGCTTTTCCACCGCTTCCCTCATCACCCGTGCGACCAACGACATCACCCAGATTCAGACCACCCTGAACATCCTGGTGCGCATGGCCTTCTTCGCGCCCTTCATGGGCCTCGGTGCGCTGTGGCTGGCCCTGACCAAGGCCCCCTACATGTGGTGGACCCTGGCCCTGGCTGTGCTCCTGGTGGTCCTGCTCATCGCGGTGGTCTTCGCGCTGGTCATCCCCCGGTTTCGCAAGATTCAGGAACAGGTGGACCGGGTGAATCGGGTGGTGCGGGAGAACCTCACGGGCATGATGGTGGTGCGGGCCTTCAACCGGGAGGACCATGAGGCCTCCCGCTTTGACGTGGAGAACCGGACCCTGACCCGCCTTACCCTGTTCGTCAACCGGGTCTTCGTGGTGGTCATGCCCTTCATGATGCTGGTGATGAACGCCGCGATTGTGGGCATTCTCTGGGTGGGCGCGCATGAGGTGGCCCAGGTGCACATCCGCGTGGGGGATATGATGGCCTTCATGCAGTACGCCATGATGGTGGTCTTCGCCTTCATGATGATGTCCATGGTCTTCGTGCTCTACCCCCGGGCCGACGTTTCCGCCCATCGGGTGGCCGATGTGCTGGAACAGCCCATCACCATCACCGAACCGCGAGGGCCCGCGCTCGTGCCCCGGCCCTTCGTGCCTCGGGTGGAATTCCGCGAGGTCTCCTTCCGTTACCCCGACGCGGAAGCCGACATGCTGCGGGCCATCACCTTCCGGGTGGAGCCGGGCCAGGTGGTGGGCATCATCGGTACCACGGGCTCGGGGAAGTCCACCCTGGTGAACCTCATCCCCCGCTTTTACGACGTCACCGCGGGGAGCCTGCTGGTCTCGGGCCTGGACGTGCGGGCATGGCCCCTCGCGGAACTGCGGAAGCGCATCGGCTATGTGCCCCAGCGTGCGACCCTGTTCCAGGGCACGGTGGAAAGCAACCTGCGCATGGCCGCGGCCGACGCGGACGAAGCCACCCTGTGGGAGGCCCTGCGGGTGGCCCAGGCGGATTTCATCCTGGAGCACCCCAAAGGTTTGCAGGCCGAGGTGGCCCAGGGCGGGAGCAATTTCTCCGGCGGCCAGCGGCAGCGCCTGACCATCGCGCGGGCCCTGGTCAAGCGCGCGCCCATCTACATCTTCGACGATTGCTTCTCCGCGCTGGACTACGCCACCGAAGCCCGTCTGCGCCGGGAACTGCGGACGTACCTGCGGGGAAGCACGGTGTTCATCGTCTCCCAGCGGGTGGCGAGCATCATGCACGCGGACCTGATTCTCGTGCTGGACCAGGGCCGGCTGGTGGGCCTGGGCACCCATGAGGAGCTGCTGGCCACCAACGAGGTGTACCGGGATATCGCGTTGGCGCAGTTGGGGAATGATGTGGGCCGATAGCCGGTAGCCGGTAGCCGATAGCCGGTAGTGGGGAGAGTGGGCAGGAACTGTCGGCTATCGGCTGACAACTGTCGGCTGACAACTACCGGCTGACGGCCAACGGCGATGGAGGAACCCATGACGCACCGCACGAACACTCCCACCCGACGACCCGGACGGATGCCCGGCCACGGGGCCTTTGCCATGCCCGTGGAAAAGGCCCGGGATTTCCGCGGCACGGTGAAGAAACTCGTTGCCTACCTGCGGCCCTATCGCTGGAAAATCCTGGCCGCATTTCTCATGGCCCTGGGTTCCACGGTGTTCACCGTGGTGGGGCCGAAGATTCTGGGGAATGCCACCACGGCGTTGTTTGATGGCTTGATGGCCCAAATCGCGGGCACAGGGGAGGTGCCTTTCGGCACCATCGGCCGGCTGCTCCTCCTCGCGCTGGGCCTGTACGGCGTCTCCGCGCTCTTCAGTTACGCCCAGGGCTGGCTCATGACGGGCGTGGCCGTGGAGGTCACCTACGACCTGCGCAAGAACCTGATGGCCAAAATCCACCGGATGCCCTTCCGTTACTTTGACGGCACGTCCCACGGCCAGGTCATTTCCCTCTTTGCCAACGATGTGGAGACCATCAACCAGTCCCTGGCCCAGAGCCTGACCCAGACCGTGACCTCGGTAGCCACGGTGGTGGGCATCCTGGTCATGATGCTGAGCATCAGCCTGCCCATGACCCTGGCCGCGCTGGTGGTCGTGCCCCTTTCGGGCGCCACGGTGACCTTCATCGTGAAGCGGTCCCAGCGCTTCTTCCGGGAGCAGCAGGAACGCCTGGGCCGGGTGAACGGGGTGGTGGAGGAAGCCTTCGGCGGTCATGCGGTGGTCAAGGCCTTCAACGCGGAAGCGGGCATCCTGCGGCGCTTTGAAGAGGAGAACACCGCGCTCCATGCCGCGGCCTGGAAGGCCCTGTTCTTCTCCGGGCTGATGATGCCCATGATGCGTTTCATCGGGAACCTGGGGTACGTGGTGGTGGTCATCCTGGGCGGGTGGCTCGCGGTGCAGGGCCGCATCGCGGTGGGCGACATCCAGGCCTTCATGCAGTATGTGCGTTCGTTCACCCAGCCCATTACCCAGATGGCGAACATCTCCAACGTGCTTCAGCAGATGGTGGCCGCGGCCGAACGCATTTTCGATTTCCTGGAGCGGGAGGAAGAGCCGGCGGACCCGCCTTCCCCCATACGGCTGGAACGGGTGCGGGGCCATGTGGTCTTCCGCAACGTGACCTTTGCCTACGTGCCCGGCCGGCCTGTCATCCAGAACTTCTCCGCGGAGGTGCGCCCCGGCCAGAAGGTGGCCATCGTGGGTCCCACAGGTGCGGGCAAGACCACCCTGGTCAAACTGCTCATGCGCTTCTACGACGTGGACCAGGGGGCCATCCTCATCGACGGCTACGACATCCGCGCTTTCCGCCGCGCGGACCTGCGCCGGCTCTTCGGCATGGTGTTGCAGGATACCTGGCTGTTCAACGGCACCATCCTGGAGAACATCCGCTACGGCCGGCCCGACGCGACGGAGGAAGAGGTGATGGAGGCCGCGCGCATGGCCCATGCGGACCACTTCATCCGCGCCCTGCCGGGCGGGTATCAGTTCGTCATCAACGAAGAGGTGACAAACCTTTCCCAGGGCCAGAAGCAACTCTTGACCATTGCCCGGGCCTTTCTGGCCGACCCGCCCATGCTCATCCTGGACGAGGCCACGAGCAACGTGGACACCCACACCGAGCGCCTCATCCAGCAGGCCATGGCCCGGCTCATGCAGGGCCGCACGAGCTTCGTGATTGCCCATCGGCTGTCCACCATCCGGGACGCGGACCTGATTCTGGTCATGCGGGAGGGCCGGCTGGTGGAACAGGGCACCCATGACGAACTTCTGGCCCGGGGCGGCTTCTACGCGGAACTGTACCGGAGCCAGTTTGTGCCCGTGGGCGAAATACAGAGATAAAAAATTGATGAGGCGGCTTTGCCACCCCATCAATTTCATTTCACGAGAGGATTGGGATTATCCCGCGGCCATAAGC
>WFUL01000142.1 GCA_015484985.1 Anaerolineales bacterium
AGAGGCGGAAGCCATCCTGCAGAAGGCCGAGGCCCGACGGCGGGATATGGAGCTGCAAGCCCGGGACGAAATCCTCCGGCTCCGCCGAGAAGTGGAACAGGAACTGCAGGCCCGACGGTGGGAGTTGCAACGGGAAGAAGAGCGCTGGCAGCGACGCTGGGATGAAATCGAGCGCAAGCAGGAGCAGTTACAGCGCCGGGAGCAAAGCCTTCAACAGCGGGAACAGGCCCTGGCGGCCAAGGAGGCCGAGGTGGACTCCCTCCACCAGCAAGCCATGGCCCGCCTGGAAGAAGTGGCCCAGCTCACCCAAGAGGAAGCGCGGCAGCGGTTGCTGGCCCAGGTGGAACAGGAAGCCCGTCAGGACATGGCCCGCATCGTGCGCCAGATGGAAGCCGAAGCCCGGGCCGAAGGCGAGCGGCGGGCCCGGAAAATCCTGGCTTCGGTGATGCAACGCATCGCCTCCGAAACCGTGGCCGAGCTCACCACCAGCGTGGTCCCGCTGCCCTCGGACGACATGAAGGGCCGCATCATCGGCCGCAGCGGCCGGAACATCCGGGCCTTTGAGCAGCTCACCGGCGTCGAGGTCATCGTGGACGATACCCCCGAGGCCGTGACCCTCTCCAGCTTCGACCCCGTGCGACGGGAGATTGCCCGCCGGGCCCTCACCAAGTTGGTCACCGACGGCCGCATCCACCCCACGCAGATTGAAAAGGTGGTGGAACAGGAAAAGGCCGAGGTGGAACGCATCATCCAGGAAGCTGGTGAGGAGGCGGTTTACGAGGTCGGCGTGGTGGGCCTGCACCCCGAAGTCATCAAAATGCTGGGGCGACTCAAATTCCGCACGTCGTACGGCCAAAACCAGCTGCACCACGCCATCGAAACGGCCAAGCTGGCCGCCATGCTGGCCGCGGAGCTGGGCGCGGACGTCAACGTGGCCAAAACCGCGGGGCTGCTCCACGATATCGGAAAGGCCATGGACCACAACGCGGAGGGGCCCCACGCCCTGGTGGGTGCCAAATTCCTGGAGCGGTACGGCGTGGACCCCCGGGTCGTCCACGCGGTGGCCGCCCACCACCACGACATCGAACAGGAAACCCTGGAAGACATCATTGTGGAGGTGGCCGACGCCCTCTCGGGTGCCCGGCCCGGCGCGCGGCGGGAAAGCCTGGAAGAGTACATCAAGCGGGTGCAGGCCCTGGAGGACATCGCTCGCTCCTTCGACGGTGTGGCCGAGTGTTACGCGCTGCAGGCCGGCCGGGAAATTCGGGTCATCGTCAAGCCCGACGCGGTGGACGATTACGCCCTGGCCAAACTGGCCCACGAAATCACCAAGGCCATCGAAACCAATCTCAAATTCACCGGACAAATCCAGGTCACGGTCATTCGCGAAAAACGGGCCGTCTCCCACGCCCGCCCCACAGGAGCGGCCAACGCACACAACGGCCACCGCCATCGCAAATCGTAAGGCCGGAAACGGCCATCCATGCGCACGGGGACATCCCCCTCGTTCCCGTGCGCATGGCCCAAACCTTAAATTTCTCGAAATCCCCCTTGTCACCCTCTCTCGGCCATGTTACAATCCCGGCCCCATCCGGACATCTTCGGGTTGTAGACCGTTATTTTCCAATATATGGGAGGGGGGATGCGCTGCCCGTACTGTCAAGCCCTGAACAGCCGAGTGGTGGACACCTTCCGGGACAAGACCGGACGCGTACGACGACGACGGGAATGTCGTACGTGTGGGAAGCGCTTTAGCACCATCGAGCAATGGATTCAACAACTTCCTCTAGTCATCAAAGCGGACGGAACTCGAGAACCCTTCGACCGGGACAAGATTTTGCGGGGGTTACGCACTGCCTGTTGGAAGCGTCGGGTCTCGGCCACGGACCTGGAGCGCCTAGTGGACGAGGTGGAGGAGTACATTTTGTCCTTGGGACGCTCGGAAATTCCTTCTCGCGTCATTGGGGACCGGGTGATTGAGGGGTTGAAGCGCCTGGACCCTGTGGCCTACATTCGTTACGCCATCGTGTACCTGGGGTTGGAAGACCTCTCCGAAGTGCGGCGCGAGATTGACCGCCTCCTGGAAACCGAATCCGGCCAATGAAATAGAACCAAAGTTGTACCCGAGGAGGTTTTACCATGGCTCGTGCATCCACCTCCCGAAAGGGTCTTTTGCCCACTCCGCCGGTACCGGCAGATTTACCCAAAATCCAATTCCCAAATGAAAACGCCCGCTTGGTGTTTTACAAGCGTTATGTGCGCAAGGATTTGGACGGCCAACCTATGGAAACCCCGGAAGAGACCTTCTGGCGGGTGGCCTACCACGTGGCCAAGGCCGAGAAGGAATTTGGCGCCAGTGAGGAAGAGGTCATCGAACGGGCCAAGGACTTCTACCGCCTCCTGGCCGAAACCCTTTTTTACCCCAACTCGCCCACCTGGACCGGTGCGGGCACGCCTCTGGGCCAGCTGGCGGCGTGTTTCGTTCTCCCTATCTCCGACGACATGGGGCGCAAGGATTCGGGCATTTTCATGACCCTGCGCAACGCGGCCCTGATTCAGCAGACGGGCGGGGGGAATGGGTTTTCCTTTTCCCGCCTGCGGCCCAAGGGCACGGTGGTGAAGTCCTCCGCGGGCAAGGCCACGGGCCCGGTGGGCTTCCTGCGGGTGTACGACCACGCCTTTGGGGAGATTGCCCAAGGCGGATGCCTTTTGCCCGAAACCCTGGTGTTCACCGACCGGGGCCTGCTGCGCCTGGACGAAATCGTGGACACGGCCCAACGGGGCTGGCAGGAGCACGACCTGCACGTTCCCACGGACCAGGGCCTGCGCCACTCCCCCAGGGGCTACAACAACGGCGTGGCCCCGGTACTTCGGGTGCACACCCGTGAGGGCCTGAGCCTGGCCGGTACGCCCGACCACAAGGTCAAGGTCATGACCCCACAGGGACCGCAATGGCGTCGGCTGGAAGACCTCCGCCCCGGCGACTGGATTCTGGTCAAACTCGGTGAACACCGCGGGCGCCTGCAAGCCCTGCGCCATCCCACCCGGAAGCACGGCAACCAGGTGTGGCCCACCCTGCCCGCGGTGCTGGATGAGGAACTGGCCTTCTTCCTCGGCTACTTCATCGGCGATGGCTTCCTGGCCTCCCGCGAAGACGACCATCGCCTTGAGGTGACCGTGGCCGAGGATTCCTACTTGGTGGAAGAAATGCCTCGCTTGATGGAACGGCTGTTTGGGGTACGGGTTCACCGGATGCAAAAGCGGGGCGACCGTTCCATCACTTTTCTCATCGACAACCGCGCGGTCAAGGAATTCTTCCGGCTCAACGGTTTCACCAAGGAAAGCAGTCGCACCGCACGGGTCCCCCGGCTCATCCGGCTTTCTCCGCCCAACGTGGTGGCCGCGTTCCTGCGGGGCCTGTTCGAAGCCGACGGCACCCTGACCCACGGCTATCCCACCCTCATCACCACATCGCGGGAACTGGCCCGGGAGGTGGCGACCCTGCTCATCGGCCTGGGCGCGCCGGTGCACGTGCGCACCCTCGCAGCCGGGCTGGACGCCTGGGGCCAGAGCACCCGGTATGTGGTCCGCATCGTTTCCCACGTGGGGCTGGAGGCCTGGCGTCGGCGCATCGGGTGCGATTTGCGCTCCCGGTTCGTCCAGGCCTATGCCTGGCAGGTGGACACGCGGCGGGAATCCAGTTACGTGCTTCCCCATGCCGAATACTGGCTGGCCCCGGTTTTGGAAGCAATTACCCTGCCCCAAATCGACCGCCAGGGGCGAGGCCAAGGGAAAAAATTCCGAAGCGTGCATCCTCGATTGCGCCGTCGGCTGTTGCGGTACACACGAGGAGACCGTGCTTTCACGCTTTCCGCCTATCGGGAACTTCGGGAGGCCTACCCCGAAGCCTTTGCCCACGCGCCCAACCCCGAAGGCCTCTGGTTCGTTCAGGTCACCGGTGTGGAATCCATCGGCGAGCATCTGACCCTGGACCTGGAAGTAGAGGACAACCATACGTACCTGGCTTATGGCATGGTGACCCACAATACCCGCCGCGGCGCCAACATGGCCGTGTTGCGGGTGGACCACCCCGACGTCGAGGAATTCATCACCTGCAAGACCGACGAGAACGCCATTACCAACTTCAACATCTCCGTGGGCATCACCGACGCCTTCATGCGCGCGGTGGAGAACGATGAGGAGTGGGAACTGGTCTTCCCCGACGTGACCGCGCCGGAATACGACGACTTCGACGGCACTCTGGAGGACGCGCGGGAGCAGGGGATTCCCATCAAGGTCTACAAGAAGGTGCGGGCCCGGGACCTTTTCGAGAAAATCGCCCGTCAGGCCCACCACAACGGCGAGCCGGGCGTGCTCTTCCTCGACCGGGCCAACCGGGACAACCCGGTGCCCCATCAGTACCGGCTGGAGGCAACAAACCCCTGCTTTGTGGGGGAAACCCGCATTGCCACAGCCAAGGGGTTGATTCCCATCCGTGAACTCGCGGAGTCCGGGGAAACCTTCACCATCGTGACCGACAACCGCGCGCCCCTGGGCGGCATCGGCGCGGCGGGCAAGACCCTGGGTACCCGCTTGCGCTCCGGGGTGCGGGCCTTCAAGACCCGGGAACAGGTGCCCGTATTCCGCTTGCGTACCCGCAAGGGGTATACGGTCACGGCCACCGCGGACCACCCCTTCCTGACCCCGGACCGGGGATATGTGGAATTGCAGCACCTGCGGCCCGGCGACCGGGTGCTGCTTCAATCCGGTGAAGGGGCCTGGAGCCAGGACGACAATCTTCCTAACCAGGAGGCCCTGGAAGAGGTCTTGGCCGGGATGGCCCTGGCCGGCGACCGCGCTTCGGGGCATTTGGTGCAACGGCGGGATTTCACCGCGCTTCGGGGCGGCCTGCCCCGCAAGTGGTCTCACGAACTGGGGTTGGTGTTGGGGTACCTCGTCGGGGATGGCTGGCTGAGCGAGAGCAGCAACTCGCCCGTCGGGTTTGCCTTGCGCTCGCAGGAAGAGGTCGAGCGCATCCATGGCCTGTTGCGCGGGTGGTTCGGCGAAGGGCACGTGACCTCGCGCAATTCCCATTACCAGGTGACCTACGGCCGCCTGGCTTACGAATTCTTCCGCGCCCTGGGGGTGCAGCCCGTACGGACCACGGAGAAACGGGTCCCCGAAGCCATCTGGCGCGCGCCGCGCGAAGCCGTAGTGGGCTTCCTGCAGGGCCTGTTTTCGGCCGATGGCACGGTCCAGGTGCAGCCCCACAAGCGGGATTGCACCGTGCGCCTGGCCAGTTCCTCCCGCAAACTGCTGGAAGATGTGCAACTCTTGCTGCTCAACTTTGGCATCGTCTCCCGGATTTACCGACGCCGCGATGCCGGCGTGCACCTGCTGCCCGATGGTCGCGGCGGCCTGCGGCTCTACGAAGTGGCGGCCCAGTACGAATTGGTCATCGGCCGGGAGAGCCGGGACCGCTTTGCCCAGGTCATCGGCTTTGCCAACTCGGAAAAGCAGGCCAAACTCCTGGCCTTTGTGGACAGCCAGACCCGGGGGCCTTACCGAGAGACCTTTGAGGACGAAATCGAAAGCATCGAACCCGCGGGCTTTGCGGATGTTTACGACTTAGAAGAGCCCGAGACCCACAGCCTGATTGCCAACGGCCTGGTCTGCCACAACTGCGGTGAACAATGGTTGGGTCCCTATGAGAACTGCTGCCTGGGTTCCATCAACCTGGCCAGGCACGCCACGCCCGAGGGCGGTGTGGACTGGGAGAAACTGGCCGATACCGTGCGCCGCGCGGTGCGCTTCCTGGACGATGTGGTGCAGGCCAACCAGTACGTGCCCGCGGTGCCGCAACTCAAAGAGGCCGCGCACCGCAACCGCCGCATCGGCCTGGGCATCATGGGCCTGGCCGACCTGATGTACATCAACGGCATCCGCTACGGTTCCAAAGAAGCCCAGGAGTTCGCAGCCCAAATCATGGAATTCATCCGCTTCCACGCCATGAAGACCAGCATCGAACTGGCCCGGGAGCGGGGGCCCTTCCCCGGCATCAAGGGCAGCATCTACGACCCGGAGAACCTCAAATGGAAGCCGCCCACCTGGCCCGACTGGCTGGGCGGCGGTCCCAAGACGGACTGGGGCCGCCCCAAACTGGACTGGAACGAAATCGTGGAGGGCATCAAGAAGTACGGCATCCGCAACGCGGCTCAATTAACCATCGCCCCAACCGGAACAATATCTACAGTTTCCGGCGTAGAAGGCTACGGGTGCGAGCCTGTGTTCGCCCTGGCCTACTACCGCTACGTCAACGACGAGGACGGCAAGCGCATCCGTCTGCGCTACGTCAGCCCCCTGTTCATGAAGGCCCTGAACGAAAGTGACCTGAGCGAGGAAGAGAAAGAAGCCGTCATCCAGCACGTGCTGGAGTACGGCACCATCCAGAACTACTCGGGCCGCCTGCCCGAACACATCCGCCACACCTTTGTGGTGGCCGGCGACATCAGTGCAGAAGAGCACGTGTACATGCAGGCCGCGCTGCAGGTTTTTGTTGATAATTCTATTAGTAAGACCATTAATTTCCCCGCCGACGCCACGGTGGAAGACGTCAAAAAGGCCTACCTGCTGGCCTGGAAACTGGGGTGCAAGGGCCTGACGGTGTACGTGACTGGCTCCCGGGAGAAGGTGGTGCTGGAGACCGCGGCGACGGCCAAAAAGAAAGCCGATAGCGGTCAGCAGTTAGCAGATAGCGGACAGCGGACGGCGGACAGCGAACAGCGGACCCCCGGCCAACTCCGCCTCTGGCCCGAGCTCAAGAAGCCCCGTCCGGCCGCGCTTCCCGGGATGACCATCCAAGTGAACACTCCCCTGGGCAAAGCCTACGTGACCATCAACGAGAACGGCGATGGCCAGCCCTTTGAGGTCTTCATCAACACAGCCAAGGCGGGATCCGAGACCGCGGCTATTTCGGAAGCGATTGGTCGGCTCATTTCCTACATCTTGCGCTTGAGCTCGCCCGTAAAACCCTTGGAGCGTCTCAAAGAAATTTACGACCAACTTCATGGCATCGGCGGGGATCGTTCCCTGGGATTCGGCCCCTTCCGCATTCGCTCCCTGCCCGACGGCGTGGCCTATGCTATCAAGCAGTACCTGGACTATAAGGAGGGGACCTCTCAGGAGGCGGACGTGAGGCCGGGCACGGGCTCCATCGCACCTCTGCCCCTACCCATACTCGACGACCAAAGCACCCACAATGGAAGTGGGATTCAGTTGCCCACTGAAGTCGTGGGCGAATTGTGTCCCGAGTGCGGCCAGGCCGCCCTGATCAACGAGGAAGGCTGCCGTAAGTGTTATGCCTGTGGGTATAGCGAGTGTTAGCCCTTCCGGGGATGGGTACCCATCCCCGGAAGGAGGTTTCCTCCACCAATGGCCATGGCCCCGTTAACCCTCACTCCCCTCCCGGGTATACCCCGTGTACAACCTGGTGACCCGCTGGCCACCTTCCTGCTGGAGGCTGTCCAACGGGCCTCCCTGTCCTTGAAGGACGGCGACATCCTCGTGGTGGCCCAAAAAATCGTCTCCAAGGCCGAAGGACGCTACGTCCACTTGAGCACCGTCCGCCCTTCCCTTCAAGCCCGTGCCCTGGCCCGCCTGACCGGTAAAGAGCCTCGTCTGGTGGAACTCATTCTCCAGGAAAGCCGCCGGGTGCTGCGGGCCGTGCCCGGCGTGCTCATCGTGGAGCACCGTCTGGGGTTCGTCTGCGCCAACGCGGGCATCGACCATTCCAACGTGCGCGGGGACGACGCGTGGGTCCTCCTCCTGCCGGAGGACCCTGACGCGTCGGCCGCACGGCTGCGCCAGGCCCTGGAGGAAGCCACGGGCGCGCGCGTGGGCGTGCTCATCATTGACTCCCACGGGCGGGCCTGGCGCCTGGGTACGGTGGGCGTGGCTATCGGCCTCAGCGGCCTACCGAGCCTAATAGACCTGCGGGGACGGCGGGACCTGGAGGGCCGCCCGCTGCGAGTGACCCAGGTGGCCGCGGCCGATGAACTGGCCGCGGCGGCTTCCTTGGTCATGGGTCAGGCCGACGAAGGCATTCCGGCCGTCCATGTGCGAGGGTTCCCGTATCCCCTTGCACCAGGACGCCTGGAAGATTTGCTACGTCCTGAAGACCGGGACCTGTTTCGTGGTGGCTGGATCTACGGGAGAAAATGAAGGACCTGCCACCTCTTCTGATGGGTTTCCCTTTCCCTTGTTCCAAGGTACAATTGCCCCCGTTCTCATCCTGACCTATAAGGAGTGTGGTGCGGCATGCGCACGACGCCCGGACGACCTCCCATTTCCCCTGCGCCTTTTCTGGTCGCGGCGGCCGGTTTGCTCATCCTGGGTATTCTCGGCGGATTGCAACGTTTTGGATGGCTTACCCAATATCCTCTTCCTCTCTCCGGTGCCGTAGCTCGCCACGGTCCGCTTTTAGTCATGGGCTTCTTCGGTACATTGATTTCCCTCGAACGCGCCGTGGCCATGGGGCGGTCCTGGATGTTCGTGGTCCCCTTCCTGCACGCGCTGGCGGGTTGGGTGCTACTGTTCACCGGCGATACCCCCTTCTGGGCCCGTGGCCTGATGGTGCTGGCCGGGGTGAGCTTTCTGGCCCTGGCCGCGGCAATGTGGCACCACGACCGTCAATTTCACACCCGCGTCATGGCGGTGGGCATCGTCACCTGGACCGTGGCCTCCATCCTATGGGCCCTTCGGATGCCCATGGATACGGTCGTACTGTGGTGGCAGGCCTTCTTCGTCCTCACCATCGCGGGAGAACGGCTGGAATTGGGACGCCTCACCGGAGCCGCACAACGGTTCGGACGATGGTTTGCGTTAGCCGTCGGCGTCTACATGCTGGGCCTTTTGCTACAGGGGCTGTATCCCGGAGCCCGGGTTCTGGTGGCCTTAGGCATGGCGGCAACGGCCCTTTGGCTCCTGCGCTTTGACGTGGCGTGGGTCGGTTTACGACGACCTGGGCTCTCACGCTTCATCGCCATCAGTTTGCTCTCGAGTTACGTCTGGCTCCTGGTGGCCGCGGGTTTGGATTTCATCCCCCTGGGCCGAGGGGGATACGACGCTCAACTCCACAGCGTGTTCATGGGTTTCGTGTTTTCCATGGTGTTCGGACACGCGCCCATCATCTTCCCTGCCCTCCTCGGCCTGCCCCTATCCTTCCATCCTCTGCTGTACCTACCCCTGGCGCTACTACACGCTACCGTCGCTCTGCGCGTCGCGGGCGGCTTTTTGAACGTTTTCTCCTGGCGGGCCCTGGGTGGGCTCGGCAACGGTCTGGCCTTGCTGCTCTACGCACTGATCATGGTTGGTCTGCGTGTGCGGGAAACGCTAAGCCGCCCGTGAACCCTCGTCAGGTTATCGGAGGAAGGTATCATGCCGACCGCGTTGCTTTCTCTATGGGACAAGTCCTCCTGGCTTCCCTTAGCCCAGGCATTGCATCATCGAGGCTGGGACATCGTGGCCTCGGAAGGGACCGCTGCTTTCTTGGCTCGACATGACATCCCAGCCCGCACCATCACCGACTGGACCCAAAGCCCGCCCGTGCTGGGCGGTCGGGTGAAAACCCTCCATCCCCGGGTCTTCGCGGGAATTCTGGCCAGAGACCTACCCCAAGACCGCGAGGACCTGGCACGCTTGCAAAGTGTCCCGGTGGACCTGGTCGCCGTCTCCCTCTACCCCTTCCAACGAGTGGTTCAGGACCCGAACACCGACCTGGCAACGGCTCTGGAGCATATCGATATCGGGGGTGTGGCCCTAATTCGGGCCGCCGCTAAGAACTTCCCCCGGGTAACCGTGCTGGTGGACCCGGGCGATATACCCACAGTCCTGCGGGAACTGGAGGGCCAAGGGATGCCGACGGCGGAAACCCGTCGTCGCCTAGCCCTGAAGGCCTTCGCCTGGACCGCAGCCTATGACCAGGCTATCGCTTCGTACCTGACCGGTGCACCGGTGGAAATCCTCACCCTGTATCCCGTGCAACGCCTGCGCTACGGTGAAAACCCTCATCAAGAAGCCACTCTCTACGCCTTGGAACCGGA
Source organism: Anaerolineales bacterium (assembly GCA_015484985.1). Lineage (GTDB taxonomy): Bacteria > Chloroflexota > Anaerolineae > Anaerolineales > DRMV01 > S139-71. The sequence goes on from WFUL01000142.1 coordinate 10,101, forward strand.
GACGGGTCCCCTGGGTGGCCGTTTGCTTCAAGGAAAACCCCTTTCCTACAACAACCTGGTGGACCTGGACGCGGCCTGGCGGGCCGTTTCCCGGCTCCCCCAGCCCGGTGCGGTGGTAGTGAAACACGCATCGCCCTGCGGTATGGCCTATGGCCATACCCTGGCTCAGGCGGTGGAGCGGGCCATCGCCTCCGACCCCGTCTCCGCCTTTGGCGGCATTCTGGCCGTAAACGTACCCTTTGACGAAGGGGCGGCGGCGCAATTGAAGGGATTGTTCCTGGAATGCCTGGCCGCGCCGGCCATCACGCCTTCAGCCCGAGAACGGCTGGCCAAACGGAAGAACCTGCGGGTGCTGGAGATTCCCCATTTCGCCACGGG
>WFUL01000143.1 GCA_015484985.1 Anaerolineales bacterium
CCCCGCATCGCCCTCTGGGTGCTGGCCCGGTAAGCCTGACCTTACACCAATTCTCCTGTGAGATAGGACAATGGCACTGTAGCCCTCATCGGGCACGGGACCACAGGAAAGCAAAAATAAGTTGATGGGGCAGCTTCGCCGCCCCATCAACTTATTTTACACTTGCGACTCTGTACCCGAAAAGACCTATGCGAAAGTAGAGGTGGGCAGCGCCCTCCCCCCACCCCCACGCTTAGCACGAACCGGGTACGGGACCGTGGAAAGAAAAATAAAGTGATGCAGCGGCGGCGAAGCCGCCGCTGCATCACTTTATTCCTCCCTTCCGGTCCTGAACCCGGTCAGGACCATACGAGATTTGCGGAGATGGGTTTAGCGGGCCTATCCACATGCCCTTCGCTTAGGGTGAGAAACGGGGTTGCACCTAAAGGTATACAACAAGGGTAACGGGTTCAGGCCTTCTCGTCAGTCTTCGGCACTTTCGGGAACGTGGTGCCGATTTCAACGGCTACGGCCACCAGGCGTTGCGCCGCCCGCACGTAGGGGAGCAGGGCCATGAGATTCCCTTTCGCCAGGCGCAACTGGCCCCGGATGATGGCGGGAATGGGACCCACCTGGCCGGTCAGGAGGAGATACCAGATGGACGCGGGGGCTTGTAGCACGAAGTCGGCTTGTTCGAAATCTTCCGGCTTTCCCACGCGGGCTTTCCGACATTTGCCGTGCCACAAATCCGCCCATACGGAGCGGGGGTCGGAAATGCCGTAGTCGGGGTCGGCCTCCATGACCAAAAGCAGGCTCCCTTCCCAGGTGCGGGCCACTTTGGCGTATGTGGCGTCTTCATTAAGGGCTTGACACCAGGTTTCGGCCCATTCGGGCGTGAAGATTTCGGGCATGGGCCACCTCCATGATGATATACTTTTCACGAATTCCCCGAGCACGAGGTGTTCTCTGTGCCTATTTTACGCCCAAACACGCTGGAGTTCGTCTCCCGTTCCCCCGACCAGACCCGGCGCATTGGTATGCGTCTGGGAACCTGGTTGCAGGCGGGGGATGTGGTGGCCTTGGAAGGTGAATTGGGCACGGGCAAGACCACCTTCATCCAGGGAATGGTGATGGGCTGGGGTTCTTCGGATGCCGTGACCAGTCCTACTTTTGTCTTGGTCAATGTTTATCGACGCAGCGATGGTGCCCGGTTCTACCACCTGGACGCGTACCGGCTCCACAATCCTCACGAACTCATGGAATGGGACCTGGTGGGTATGATGGAAGAGGGACCTATCGCCGTGGAATGGGCAGACCGAATTCGTTCCTGGCTCCCCGAAGACCGCCTGACAGTGCGCCTGCGCTGGCTGGCCGAAGAGCAGCGGAATCTCTGGTTCGAGGCGCACGGGGAGCGTTCGATGAGGTTGTTGCGACATCTCCGCAAGGAAATCTTAGGAGGATGAACCGTGCTCCTGGCCCTGGACACGTCCACCGAGCGGTTGGGTCTGGCTCTATTCGATGGCCATCGGGTGCTGACGGAGGTGGTCTGGCACGCGGGTCGGCATCATACGCAGGAACTGGCACCCTGGATTCACCGCATTTTAGAGGCCAATGACCTGCGGCCTCAAGATTTGGAAGTCATCGCCGTGGCCACCGGACCTGGCTCGTTCACCGGTTTGCGGGTGGGGATGTCCGTCGCCAAGGCCATGGCCCTAGCCCTGCGCTTGCATCTGGTGGGCGTGTTTTCCCTGGACGTGACGGCTGCCGGCACGCCCCATTATCCACACCGTCTGCTGTTGGCCGTGCTCCCTATGGGGCGAGGTCGGCTCGCCGCAGGGTGGTATCGCTGGCGTCGGGATCACTGGCACGCCGAGGGCACACCTTTTTTGGCCACCCCCGAAGAACTCCTCAAACGCATTGCCGAGCCCACCCTGGTGAGCGGAGAGATGTCTTTGGACGTTCGCCAGATTCTGGGTCAAAGCCCCTTTGTCCATTTACTTCCTCCGCCTTTGGATGTGCGACGACCGAGCTGGCTGGCGCATCTGGCCTGGGAAAGGTGGAAGAAGGGGTTAGTGGACGACCCGGTGACGTTGACCCCCTATTATCTTAGCCAGGCTTCAGAACCCACCCGGTCATCGGGTATTTAGGAAGATGTGCGCAGCTCCGTTTCGCTTGCGGCGAATGCGGGAGAGCGATGTCCCTCAAGTAGAGGCCCTGGAACGACGGCTCTTCCCCGATCCCTGGCCAGCTGGCTCCTTTTTGCACGAAGTGCACAACCCCTTTTCCCATGCCTGGGTCGCGGTTTTGGAGGGCGAGCAGGGGGAAGGACCGGTCATTGGCTATTTGGTCATGTGGCGATATGAAAAAGAAGCCCAAATTGCCAATATCGCCGTCGCGCCCGAGTGGCAGGGGAAGGGTGTGGGTACGGCTCTGCTGGAGACGGCCATCGCGACGGCCCGGCGTTTGGGGATGGAGACCCTTTCGCTGGAAGTGCGGGTAAGTAACCGGCGGGCATATACCTGGTATTTGCGCCGGGGGTTCCGGGTGGTGCGACGCCTGCCCGGCTACTACCGGGTGGCTCCAGGACGGTGGGAGGACGGCTGGCAAATGATGTTGTTCCTGCAACGTTCAACGCCGACTTCCCAGGAATCTACCTCCCAAAATCCTTCCCTCCATGGAGAAACGACCGATGCAACAACGTGAGCGTCTGGCTGAAATCGCGGAACAGATACGGTCCTGTACTCGTTGCCCCCTGCACCAAACCCGGACCCGGGCTGTACCCGGGGAGGGTCCAGCACAGCCACGGGTGATGCTCATTGGCGAGGCCCCTGGGTTTTACGAAGACCGCTCCGGACGGCCGTTTGTTGGCGCTGCGGGTAGATTCCTGAACGCCCTGCTGGCTCGTGCTGGACTCACTCGCGAGGAGGTGTTCATTACGAACATCGTCAAATGTCGTCCTCCGCGAAATCGAGACCCCCTGCCCGCGGAAGTAGAGGCGTGTAAGCCTTATCTGGAGGAACAAATTCGCTTACTGAATCCCCAGGTCATTGTGACCCTGGGGCGTTTCGCGATGGCTTACTTCCTTCCCCAGGCCCGCATCAGTCGGGTACACGGCCAGCCTTTCCAGGTGGGAGACCGCTGGGTGGTGCCCATGTATCATCCGGCGGCAGGGTTGTATCGGGAGGCTCTGCGCCCGGTCATTGAGGCCGATTTCGACCGATTGCGAGCCTTCCTGGATGCCCTCAGCCGTCAGGGAAAGTTATCCCTCTCTTGAAGCAGACGTCGCAGGTCTTCCGGGGTGTTCAGATTCCAGAAGGCGCGGCCTTCAGGTTCCCATGTTCCCCACTGGGCTCTTGACCAAATCTCAAGGCGCATATCGTCCAGGGCCTCCTGGATGGCCCGTTTTCCTTTACGTAAGGCCCGGGCGCCTGCTTTCAGGAAAGCCTCCCGGTGGTACACGCCATGGAGAGGGTGGGCGCGTTCTTCTTCCACCGGGAGAATGCCCTCCAGACGCGGCCGGGCTTCCAGGGCGTTCACCATGGCCTGCAAGAGCTCGGGATTGACAAAGGGCATGTCGCAGGCCACGGGGGCGATGTAACGTCCCGCGGCCACCAGTGCGCCGCTCCATATCCCCGCCAGGGGGCCCTGACCCGGGAGTACATCGGGTACACAGGCGACTCCGGTGAAGGCGTACTCGTGGGGCCAGCGGCTCACCACCAGGACCTCATCGGCCACCCGCTTCACCCGATGCACCACCCGAAGGATGAGGGGTTCCCCCTGAACCACCAGCCGGGCTTTATCCCGCCCCATGCGCCGGGACTGTCCCCCAGCCAGCACCAATACGGAAAGACGATATGGGGTAGACGAAGCCACAACTTCCTCCTCGTGGAGGAGTGGATGCTTATTGACTTCAACTCGGCCTGTCTCCAGAAGTATACCCGCGGCGGGTATAATGAAACTCACCATCAAATACCCCGTTTGAGGTAACCATGCCCTACATTGCCGACCTGCACATCCATTCCCATTATTCCCGGGCCACCAGTAAAGACCTCACCCTGCCCCACCTGGCCTACTGGGCGCAACTCAAGGGTGTGCACATCGTGGGTACAGGGGACATCGCGCATCCCGGGTGGTTGCAGGAAATCAAGGAACACCTGGAACCCGCGGAGGAGGGTCTGTTTCGCCTAAAGCCTGAATACGAGCAGGAGGTCCAGAAACGCGTGCCCCCTTCCTGCCGGGGCCCGGTGCGGTTTGTATTGGGCGGCGAAGTCAGCACCATCTACAAGAAGGGCGACCGGGTGCGCAAAATCCACCATGTGGTCTTCCTGCCCACGTTGGAGGCCGTGGAAGCCTTTCAAGCCCGTCTGGCTCGCATCGGGAACATCGAAGCCGACGGGCGTCCCATTCTGGGTCTGGATTCCCGGAATCTGCTGGAAATTCTCCTGGAGACGGACGAGCGGGGCGTGCTCATCCCGGCCCATATCTGGACGCCCTGGTTCGCCCTGCTGGGGTCCAAATCCGGCTTCGACAGTGTGGAGGAATGCTTTGAGGACCTGACGCCGCACATCTTCGCCCTGGAAACGGGCCTTTCTTCGGACCCGCCTATGAACTGGCGGGTGTCCTCTTTAGACCGGTACACCCTGGTCTCCAACTCCGACGCCCATTCCCCCCAGAAACTGGGCCGCGAGGCCAACATCCTGGACATTCCCCTGGGATACGACCCGCTGTTCCAGGCCATCCGCCGGGGCGACCCCGAAACTTTCCTGGGTACGGTGGAGTTCTTTCCCGAGGAGGGCAAGTACCATTACGACGGCCATCGGAAGTGCGAAGTGTGCTGGAAACCCTCGGAAACCCGCCGACATCAGGGTAGGTGCCCGGTGTGCGGCCAACCGGTGACCGTGGGGGTGCTCCACCGGGTTGAAGAACTGGCCGACCGGCCCGAAGGTCAACCCAAGCCCAATGCCCTGCCGTACTATCGCCTGGTGCCTCTACCGGAGGTCCTGGGAGAACTTTACGGTGTCGGCCCCACGAGCAAGCGGGTGCGACGCACTTACGAGGACCTGTTGCGCCGGTTGGGACCGGAGATGCACATCTTGCTCTTCGCCCCAGTGGAAGAAATCGCCGCGGTGGCCGGGCCCACGCTGGCCGAAGGTATTGCCCGAATGCGACGGGGGGAAGTGGAGGTACAGCCAGGCTTCGACGGTCAGTACGGCGTGATTCGGGTCTTCCCCGAGGGTGTGGCCCGCTCCGAGGCGCAGGGCACCTTGTTCGCCTTGGAGAAGACCATGCCCCGGAAGAGCCCGCCGCAGTCGGCTTTGTTGAGGGAAGCCCCGGTCGGCTGGCAACCCACGGTGGAATCGCCCCCCTCCAGCCAGGCCTCGGAGAAGCCGGCCTTAAGGTCTGAGGAAGGTACGGCCAGCGTACCGGGCCTGGAACGTCTGTTGCAAGCCCTAAACCCCGAACAGCGCCGGGCCGTGGAAGCCCCGCCGGGACCCCTGCTCATCGTAGCCGGTCCGGGTACGGGCAAGACTCGCACGCTGACCGCCCGCCTAGCCTACGCGGTGTTGGCCCAGGGCGTGGCCCCCGAGCAGGCCCTGGCGCTCACTTTCACCAATCGGGCGGCGGAGGAAATGCGTCGACGCCTGGAGGACTGGTTGGGGCCGGAGGTGGCCCGTCGCATTCCGGTACACACGTTTCACAGTTGGGGCCTTTCCTTATTGCGGGAGATGACCCAGGAACGTCTTGCTCCAACCGCGGGCAACCTTCACGAGACATCCGGTCCGGCCGCGCTTCCCCGACTTCTTACCGAAAGCGAAGCCCGGGGTTTCCTGGCCCAACTCTTTCCCGATACCCCGGCCCGCCATCGGGACGGCTGGTGGCGGGCCATCCAGATGGCCAAGCGCCAGGCCCTGGACCCCGAAGCCGCGGCCCAGGCCCATCCGGGGGCCGAGTGGGTCGCGGTCTATCGTCGCTATCAGGAGGCCCTGGAACAGCAGGGCCTGGTGGATTACGGCGACCTGCTCCTTCGCCCCTTGCGGGTCCTGGAGACCGATGAGACCTGGCGCGAGGCCCTGCGGGAGCGTTACTTATGGGTGGGGGTGGATGAGTACCAGGACCTGAACGAAGTCCAGTACCGCCTGCTGCGGCAAATCACCCGGCCCGACCATAACCTCACCGTCATTGGCGACCCGAATCAGGCCATTTACGGTTTTCGGGGAGCCAGTCCCCGTTATTTCCTGCGGTTCCGGGAAGACTACCCGGGCGCGCGAGAAATCCACCTGACCCGCAACTACCGGTCCGTGCCAGGGGTTTTACGGGCTGCCCAGGCGGTGCTGTCCTCGAATCCCCCTTTGGAACCCGTTCGCGAAGGCCCGGAGACGGTGGACGTTTGGGACGCGCCCACGGACCGGGCAGAAGCCGAAACCATTGTGCATGCCATCGAGCAGATGGTGGGCGGCACCAGTTACTTCTCCCTGGATTCCGGCCGGGTGGGAAGCGAGCACGAAGGGCGCCGCACTTTTGGTGAAATCGCCATCCTGGTACGGATGCGGGCCCTGCTCCCGCCCTTGCAGGAAGCCCTGGACCGGGCCGGGATTCCGTATCACGTGGTTTCCGATGCCCTGTGGAGTCAGCGTCCGGGGGTACGGGCGGTGTTGGCCCTCCTCGGCCTCCTCCTGGACCCCCGACGGGAGGATTTGTGGGAAGCCCTGCTGGCCCATTGGGGCGTGTCCGCCAAAGTCCGAGAGGGATGGCGTCGGGGCTTGGCTTCCTATGCCGACCCCTTCCAGCGCCTGGCCGTGATGCAAGGGATTCCCGAAGCGACCCGTCATCGACTTCAGGCCCTGATGGGCGTGTTGACCCGGTGGGGTGCTCGGGTGGCTCCCGAGGTGGTGGCCGCGCTGCGGGAAGTCTGGACCCAACCCCATAGCATGGGCGGGGAAGCAAGCCCCGCATCGCAACCCACTTCCGAAGATTGGGACCGCTTGCTCCATAGCGCGGAGGATGCCCGCCGTCGCGGCCTGTCCTGGGCCGGGTGGCTCCAGGGGCTGTACCTGGCCCGGGAGCAGGACTTCGTGGACCCCCGAGGCGACCGTTTGCACGTGCTCACGATGCACGCGGCCAAGGGCCTGGAGTTCCCCGTGGTCTTCCTGGCGGCTTGCGAAGACGACATCCTGCCCTATCGTTTGGGTCGAGAACCGGCCGATGAGGACGAGGAGCGCCGATTGTTCTACGTGGGGGTCACCCGCGCTCAGGAGCGCCTCATCCTCACCTGGGCCCGGAGGCGTCGCCTCTTCGGTCAGACCCGAGAGCAGCGTCCGTCGCCCTTCCTGGAGGCCCTGCCGGAAGAGGTGCGGCGCC
>WFUL01000144.1 GCA_015484985.1 Anaerolineales bacterium
CTGGACCTCACCTGGGGCAATGCCGATGCGGTGCTGGAAGTGCTGCACCAAATCGCCCGCGGGGAAGGCTTCGGCCTCATTGTGGGCCAGGGCGTGCGCTGGATGAAAAAGTTCTTCCATGAGGTCTACGGTCTGGACCTGGACTTCATGAACGACATCGGTATGGAAGCCAAGGGCATGGAGTTCTCCTTCTACGTGACCAAGGAATCCCTGGCCCAGCAGGGTGGTTACGGCATCGCGAACAAGGGCGCCCAGCACGACGAGGCCTGGCTCATCTTCATGGACATGGTGAACAACCAGATTCCCACCTTTGAGGACAAGGCCGAGGCCCTGCACTACTTCCCCATGTGGCGCACCTGGTTCAGCCTCCACGGCCTGTGCAAACTCCCCTGGAACGACATCGAGCCCGCGGACAACGCGCTGCAACCCGAACCCCAGAAGGTGCCCGAGCACGTGGAGAACTACTGCTGGCTGTACGAAGGTATCACAGGCATTCCCGTCACGGGCGATGACCTCATCCGTCAGAGCGAGAAAGTCTATAACTTCCAGCGCATCTTCAACATCCGCCGCGGTTCCGGGTTGCGGGAACACGACCATCCGCCCTATCGGGCCATGGGCCCGGCGACGGTGGAGGAGTACGAGTCCCGACAGGATCGTTATGACAAGCAATTGAAGGAGTTGGGTTACGACGTGGATGGCATGACCACGGAGGAGAAAATCCGGGCCCTGCGCAAGCATCGGGAAGAGCAGTACGAAAAACTTCTGGACGCGGTGTATGAGCGGCGGGGATGGACCAAGGAAGGCATCCCCACGCTGGAAACCCTCAAGCGCCTGGGCCTGGACCAGTTCCCCGACGTGGTGCGGGTGGTGAAGGAGGCCTTGCAGAAGGCCGGGCATTCGGTCGCGTGAGAGGAATCCGGGGCTGTCATTCCGAAGGAGTGGCAGCCCCGGAGTTACCTGAAACAGATTTTGAAATGGATAAAAAGCGGCTTCAATCGCTGGTACAGTTTTTAGTCGAACAGACTCGCCCCAAGAGGGTGTATCTGTTTGGTTCTCGGGCAAGAGGGGGTTATCGTTACTTTTCGGATGTGGACCTGGCCGTAGAAGGCGCGCGTCCGCTTACGTTCCGGGAAGAACGAAAACTGCGTGAAGCCCTGGATGGGCTGGCCGGTATCTGGACGGTGGATCTGGTCTTTTTGGAGAAAGTGGACCGAACTTTGGCCGATTGGATTCGTCAGCATGGGAGCGTACTCTATGAGCGTCACGAAGACGGAAGTGCTTCTGGCTCTACGACGTCTGCGGCAGGCTTTTGAACGTCTGGAAGAAGGCGTTCGTCAGGCCCAAGACCCCCTGGAAAGGGATGGGGTTATTCAACGCTTCGAATTTACCTTCGAACTGCTGTGGAAGACGCTCAAACGTATTCTGGAGTACTATGGTGTGATATGTGCAGGACCACGACCGTGCATCAAAGAATCTTTTCGCCAGGGCTTACTTCCGGATGACGAAATCCTGTTGGACATGCTGGATGATCGCAATCAAACTTCTCATATCTACGATGAAGAACTGGCGGAAACCATTTTCCAGCGGATTCGAGAGGTTTATGTTCCTGCCATCGCCCGAATTTTGCAACACCTCGAAGCCAAATTACAATAACCCTTGTGGGGCTGTTTGAAAAATGTGAGGTGCCAGAGGCGCCTCATAATTATGCCTGCCTCACCAATTCCACCAGCGTCATCTCCGGACGGCAGAGCAAACGAATCCGGGGAGGGACAACGCCCAATCCCCGGTTGGTGTACAGGATCAGCCCGCCGATGTGGTACAGGCCTTCTGGATATTTTTGTCCAAAGCGAGGCAAAAAGGGCGGTCCCCAACCGGGGAGTTTCACCTGTCCGCCATGGGAATGACCGGAAAGTTGAAGCCCAAAGACCTCCAACGTGGCCACATGGTCGGCAAAATCCGGCTCTTGAACCAACAGGATGGCCGGTACGCCCGGTGGCACAGCCTCTCGCACGGCCTGCCAGTCGGGATTCCCCGACCAGGCGTCGTCCACCCCGGCCAGAGCCAAACGGCTCCGGCCTCGTTCCCATACATGGACCTGGTTGCGCAGTTCCCGAATGCCGGCCAGGGCGAGTAGGTGCCGGACCCCGGACGCATCGGCCCAGTAATCGTGATTGCCCAACACCGTGAACACCCCTTCGGGCGCTCGAAGCCGTCGCAACCACGGCAGCGCGGCTTCCATTTCCGGCAGCCCTTCCAGACCGGTCACCCAATCCCCGGTGATTACGATGGCATGGGGCCGCAGGCCCTCCACCAGGTCCAACCAGCGGGGCAGCCGCCGACGCGCGCCCCAAACCCCGTCGAAATGCAGGTCCGACAGGTGAACCAGGCGAAATCCGTGGAAGTTGCGGGGGAGTCCCAGAAGGGGAATGCGCACGTGAACGACCTCGACCCGACCGGGTTCAATCCAACGTGCATAAAAGGGCAGCGTGGCCACAGAAGCCACAGCACTCAACATGAGGTGCAGGGCCTCGCGACGTCCAAGGCGAACGTAGGAAGCCCCTTCTGGAAAGCCGGGCATTTGGATTCCTCCCCGTTTGGATGGGTTGTCTCGACCCGCGGGAGGCAACGGTTGTGTTTCATCCTCTCTTCAACATGCGGATTCCCCGCAGACGATTCAAGCCCGCGGCCCATTCCAGCCCGCGAAAGGCGGCCAGGTCCCCCGTGGGATAGGGGGTGCGACACAGCACCTCCAGGCCGTGGGTTTGTAGGTCCCGCTCTACCAGGCGCCAGATTTCGGCCAGGGTGCGACGGCCGTCCATATAGCGTTCCCAAGCGTAGACCAGCGCCAGACCAATGGCTCGGGTCTGCGCGGTTTCCACCAACTGGGCCACCGCGCTCAGGTCAACGGTCCGGTTGTCCAGTTGCAGGGCATGTGGACCGTGGGCCTTGACCACCACGGCCTTACGGCCCTTGCCCGGATGCAGGCTTCGGGGGTCGGGTACACGGGCTGGCAAGGGCACGGCCCCTTCGGCCTCCTGCACTCGACCGGTGGGGAAGCGGGCCGCGACGTCTCGAGCCTGTTGGGTAACGTCTCGGGGACGATAGGCTTCCATGGCGATGACGGTGTCGGCCACGTCCAGGTAATCGCCGCTGCCGCCCAGCACCAACACGGTGGAAACTCCCCGTTCGGTGAAGAGTTGGCGGGCCCGGTCGATGTAAGGTGTGATGGGTTCCTTGTCTTTGGCAATCAGCGCTTGCATACGCCGGTCCCGAATCATGAAATTCGTGGCCGCAGTGTCTTCGTCGATGAGGAGGACCCGCGCGCCCATCTCCAGGGCTTCCATGATGTTCGCGGCCTGAGAGGTGGACCCGGAGGCGTTCTCGGTGGTGAACCAGGTGGTTTCCTGGCCCAGGGGCAGGTTGTTGATGAAGGCCGAAATGTCCACCCCCACCACAGAACGACCGTCCTCGGCCCGAATTTTCACCGTCAGGGGATGGGCCACCACCCGCTCCCGACCGTCGCCGGGCTTATGGTTGTAGATGCCCCGTTCAATGGCCCGGAGCAGAGTAGACTTGCCGTGGAAGCCTCCACCCACAATGAGGGTGACGCCCTGGGGAATGCCCATACCCGTGACCACGCCCGCATTGGGCAGGTGCACCTCCACCCGCAAAGAGGGCGGGCTTTCAAAGGGGATGCCTGTCTCCAGAGGGCGGTCGTCCACGCCGGAGCGGCGGGGAAGCAGGCTGCCGTCGGCCACGAAGGCCACCAGGCCCAGGGCTTCCAGGCGGTTCCGGAGGAAGTCCGCGTCTTCTGCGGTGGCCGCGTAACGGGCGATGGCTTCTGGGTCCACGGCCTGGTAGAACAGGCTGGCCCGGACCACCTGGGGCAGGTCCTGGGTGAGGAGTTGGGCGGCCAGGCGACCCAGGATGCGTCGGCCGGCTGCGGGCAGGCCCACGACAAAGCGGGCCTCCACGCCGTGGGGACCCAAGCGCACGGCGGTGCGGGGAATCATGGCCTGTCCCACAGGTTCCATGAGGATTTGGCCGCTGTGACCGGTGCCTCGTGGCTTGCGATAGGGCTGGATGTGCTGGTGGAACACTTCCATCAAGTAGTGTTCTGCGCCCACCCGCCGGGATGGATGCTCCCAGAGTTCGGCCGGGAAGGCCGCCACCCGGGCGGGCACCTGTACCCGAACCCGGGTCGGAGAGGCGAAGGGGTCCCCCTGCACGTGGTCAATGATGAGGGTGAAATCGGGGAACGCGTACACCCCTTGCAGGCTTTTGTAGGCCTTATATCCCCGTCCCTCCAGGGAAAGGCACAGGCGTCGCAGGTCTTCATGGGTGCGGGGCATGGTGCGCCTCCTGGTTGGGAAGACAAGAAAATGGGCGCGCATGGAAGCATCGCGCGCCCATTTTAGCATGGGCGAGAGAGGGGAACGTCAACGGCCATGCCTACATCGAAGTCGAGTCGCCTGGTTCCGAAGCGCCCTTGTCCCGCAACATGCGCTCAATGTTGTTCAGAGATTCGTAAATGCGAAAGGCCAGCATGAGGAGCTCGGCGTACACCCGCAGGATGAGGAGCATGAAGAGGATACCGATGGGATAGGCAATAAGCGTGATGAAAGCGAACCCCCAAGCGCCTTCGGAAACGGCTTGGAAAAGGGTTCCACATAAACCCGCCAAGCCCCCGAGTATCGTAAACACCACGCCCAGGATGAAGAGCAGGCGAATCAAGAAGGGGGTGATCATGCGCTCGAAGCCGAAGAAATCCCGCCAGCTCATCTCGATTTCCCTCCTTCCAGGTTCACCCTTGTCTCACACGATTGGTTCCCTTTATGTTACGTCAACCACCGTTTGCGGCGTTTGTAGTGCTTCACTTCCCGATACGACTTACGCTGGCCCACTTCCGTCAGGCCCAGGTAGAACTCTCGGACGTCGGGGTTTTCCCGTAAGACCTCGGGCGTGCCGTCCAGTACGACCCGGCCGTTTTCCATGATGTAGGCGTAATCCGCGATTTGCAGGGCAATGTGGGCGTTCTGTTCCACCAGCAAAATGGTGGTTCCCTGTTCCTTGTTAATGCGCTGGATGATGTCGAAAATTTCCCGGACCAGCAAGGGAGCCAGGCCCAGGGAAGGCTCGTCCAGGAGCATAAGGCGGGGGCGGGCCATCAATGCGCGGCCGATGGCCAGCATTTGTTGTTCACCACCGGAGAGGTACCCGGCGATTTGATGTCGGCGTTCTTTCAAGCGGGGGAAGTAGTGGTAGACCATCTCCAGGTCCCGACGGATGTTGTGACGGTCGCGCCGGGTGTAGGCGCCCACCAAGAGGTTCTCTTCCACCGTCAGGTGCTCGAAGATGCGACGCCCTTCCATGACCTGGAAGATGCCCTTGCGGACGATTTCTTCCGGATAGCGGTTCTGAATGGGCTCGCCGTCGTACAGGATGGAGCCATCGGTGACTTCTCCCCGTTCGGGCTTAAGCAGGCCCGAGATGGCCTTCAGTGTGGTGGTCTTCCCCGCTCCATTGGCCCCCAACAGGGCTACAATCTGCCCTTTATGCACTTCCAGCGAGAGGCCTTTGAGTACCAAAATCACCTTGTCGTAGATGACCTCAATATTGTTCAGCTGAAGTAAGGGCTGACCATTAGGTTGAGCCGTCATATGTCCTCCCGGCTTTGTGGGTTCGGGGGCGTCCCCCTATATGGGGGACGCCCCTCGACCTTCTTACGGATACGTGGCCTTGATGAAGTCCTGGGTCACCCGCTTCATCTGGCCGTTCTCGACCACATAGATGTGGGTGCCCTTGTTGCCCCAGTGGTCGTCGGGCGAGAAGGAGATGGGGTAGGTCATGCCGCCGGTGTCGTAGTTCTGCAGGGTCTCCAGTGCGGCCTTGATGTTCGGACCGGTGAGTTCCTTGCCCTCTTCCAATACCTTCTTGATGCCCGCGACCATGATGTCCATGGTGATCCAGCCCTGGGCGAAGTGCAGGCCCTTCTCCTCCAGGCTGGAGCCCTTGCTCTTCAAGAACTCATCCATGGCTTTGTGGGCCTCCACCGGGCTGCTGGGCGGGGTGAAGGGCTGTACCATGTACACGCCCTCCGCCGCGTCGCCGGCCAGGTTGATGAAGATTTCGTCGGAGCACCAGTTCAGGTTGATGACCTTGAACTTGTCGGAGAGGCCCTGGTCCCGGATGTTCTTCACGAACACCGCGGCGGGGCTGGAGACGGTGTGGATGATGATGTAGGAGGCGCCGAAGTCCTGAATCTGGGCCAGCTCCGCGGTGTAGTCCGTAGCGCCCTTGGGCATGGCCAGAGCCATGATTTCGATGCCGTTCTGCTTGGCAAAGGCCTCGGCGTCGGCCACGGGGGAACGACCGAAGGGGCTGTCGTGGTGCACGATGGCCACCTTGGGCATGCCCTCCTTACCCTGGGCCTTCCAGTCGTCCATAATCCACTGCAGGGCAATCACCGCCTGGTGGGAGTAGGAGGTGCCGACCAGGAAGTTGTAGGGGGCCTCTTGCGGATTGCCCAACACATGGGAGTAGGACGCGGACATGAAGGGGATTTGGTCCGCGGCGATGCGGGAGCGCAGGGCCTCGGTATCGCCCGTGCCCCAGCCCTGGAAGGCCACGATACCCTGTTGCACGAACTGGGAGTAAAGCTGTTCGGCCACGTCCACCTTGTAGCCGTAGTCCGAGGAAAGGAGTTCAATCTTGCGGCCATTGATGCCACCCTGCGCGTTCAGCCATTCCACATAGCCCTTGATGCCCTCGGCGTAGGGGGTGCCCACGTCGGATGTGGGACCGGTCAGGTCGAAGATGGCGCCAATCTTGATGGGGCCGGCTTCGGCAGGGGCTTCGCCCTTCTTACAGCCCGCCACCAAAGCCAGCGCAAACACGGCCAGCAGGAGCCAGAACACCTTACGCCACATCTCTTCACCTCCTTCGTGAGGAATTTGACAGGTTTGACATCGCGGACCTACGCCATCAGCTAGCGGCTATCCGCCATCCGCCATGGGCTAATAACTGAACGGCCACAGCTTGAAATAGTTCTTGATGTCCTGCCATAGTTTGTGCAGGCCGCGAGGTTCCAGAATCAAGAACAGAATGATGATGAGACCGAAGAGGGCCTGTTGGATGTACGGAATCCATTCTTCCAACAAGGGAATGGAGTCCTTGAAGGCCATTCCCAAATTGTTCAATACCGCCGGAAGCAGGGTCATGAAGGCGGCCCCGAAAAGGGAACCCGAGATGGAGCCCTGGCCCCCGATGATGATCATGGCCAGGTAGAGCACCGAGACCTCAATGGTGAACCGTTCCCAGGTGACGATGCTGCGCCAATGGGCAATCAGGGCGCCGGCCAGACCCACATAGAAGGAGGAGATGGCAAAGGCCAGCAGCTTGTACTTGAACAGGTTGATGCCCATGATTTCCGCCGCGATGTCGTGGTCCCGAATGGCCACGAAGGCGCGGCCATAGTGGGTTCGCAAGAGGTTGGCCATGGTCAGCGCGGTGAAGCCCACCAGCCCCCAGATAATCCAGTAAAAGCGCACATCCCGGTTGAGGGGCATGCCGAAGAGGGTGGGTGGAGGCACCACCAGGGCGTGTACGCCCCCGGTGACGCTGTCCCAGTGGGTGACCACCCAGATGATGATTTCCTGCGCGGCCAGGGTGGCGATGGCCAGGTACAGCCCCTTAAGACGCAGGGAGGGGATGCCGAAAACCGCGCCCACCATGGCAGTGAACAGGGGGGCGATGATGAGGGTAAGGTACCACGGGACCCCCAACTTGGCCGTCAGGATGCCCGCGGTATAGGCGCCCACGGCCAGGAAGGCACCCTGGCCCAGGCTGATCTGGCCCGTGTAGCCTACCAGCAAGTTCAATCCCAAGGCGCCGATGGTGGCGATGCCGATTTGGTTCATGAGGAAGATGGGGTAATTGCCCGCGACAAAGGGAAAGACCAGCACGAAGGCGATGAACAGTCCCAAGCGCAGTTTTTCCAA
>WFUL01000145.1 GCA_015484985.1 Anaerolineales bacterium
GCGGTGGCGGGGAGCCTGCTCGTGCTTTTGAGCGCCTATCGCTTGTTGCGCCCGGTCACGAAACGCAAGGAACCGACCCCTTTGTCTCCTTCCACCACGATTCCACCATCGGAGGATGGTCATGGCTGATTGGGTTCCCAGCACCGTGGCCGTACAGTGGGTTCCGGGGGAAGGGACCCGCATGTTGGGAAGGGATTCCCGCGGGTTCATGCTGGCCCTTTCGGGTGGACGACCCCAGGTAGACGACGCTACCTGGCGGGGGTTGAAGTCGTCCGACCTGTTGCTGTTGGCCGTGGCCGGGTGCGCCACCTATGATTTGGTCACCATTTTGGGGAAGCAACGTCAGCCCGTGGAACACATTGTGGTGCGCTGTCGGGGAGAACAGGAGCTCGACCCACCCTATCGATTCCGTCGTATTCACCTGGAGTACCACATCTACGGGCGGGTGGACCCCGAGAAAGTGGCCCGGGCGGTGGAGTTGTTGGAGAACAAGTACTGTTCCGTCATCGTCACCTTGAAGCCAGCTGTCCCTATCAGTAGTGAGTGGCATGTTCATTCCGGGGAGAGGAAGGAATAAAGGGAGGGGGCGGCTTAGCCGCCCCCTCCCTTTATTCCTTCCAGAGGATTTACTCCACTTTGAGAATTTTTACCCGGAAAGAACCCGCCGGAGCCCGGACTTCCACCACATCTCCCACCTTTTTGCCCAAAAGGGCTTTCCCTAAGGGGGATTCGTGGGAGATGTAGCCCCGCTCGGGGTCGGCTTCCACCGGTCCCACGATGGTGTAGGTCTCCGGCGGCATACCGTCTTCCTGAATGGTCACCTTGGACCCTAATTCCACCACCCCGTTCTTGCCGGAAGGATAGATGACCTTCGCCGTCGCCAAAAGGTGCTCCAACTCCTGAATGCGGCCTTCCACAAAGGCCTGTTCCATCTTGGCTGCTTCGTACTCGGAGTTCTCGATGAGTTCACCGCCCTCGGACAGGGCTTCGTGCAGGCGCTGCGCCACCTCTTTGCGCTTCACCGTGCGCAGGTATTCCAGTTCCTCCTTGAGACGTTGATAGCCTTCGGGCGTCAGGTACGTCACCTTCATACAACTCCTCCCCGATGACTAAGGGTGGGAAAAGAAAAAGCCACGCGCAGGCGCGGCCCATTCCTTTCCCGTGGCACGCAGATTATACCAGCGCGTGAACCAAAAGGCCATAGGGCAAAAGGCCTTTCTTATTCTTTGCTAATCTTTCGGGCCTCCTGCATCAGGCGGTCGCCGGCGCTGGTTCCCAGGCGGTTGGCGCCAGCCCGGATGAAGTCCAGGGCCTGGGCATACGAGCGAATCCCCCCGGCGGCTTTGACACCCATGTCCGGCCCTACCGTCTGGCGCATGAGGCGCACGTCTTCCACGGTGGCTCCACGCGGGCCGAATCCGGTGGAAGTCTTGACGAAATCCGCGCCCGCGGCCTGGGCCAAGCGGCAGGCCCGCACGATTTCCTCTTCGCTCAGCAGGCCCGTCTCCAGAATGACTTTGACCTGGGCACCCGCGGCGTGGGCTGTTTCCACCACGGCGTGGATGTCCTGCAGCACCCGGTCGTCCCGACCGGCCTTGAGCAGCCCGATGGCCAGCACCATGTCGATTTCCTCCGCGCCATCGTGCAGGGCCTGGAGGGTTTCGTACACCTTGGCCGTGGTGCTGGTGTTCCCCAGGGGGAAGCCCACCACCGTGCAGACCCGGACAGGGGTGTCCGCCAGCAGGTCCGCGGCCAGGGCCACGTACACGGGGGGCACGCAGACGGCCGCAAAGCGGTATTCCCGGGCCGTCTGGCACAGGGCTTCGATTTGGCCCGGCGTGCTCTCGGGCTTGAGCAGGGTGTGGTCGATGTAACGGGCCAGGGTCTCGGGCCCCGGAGGTGGCAGGGGCGCTTCTTCGCGTTGCCAGCGAACCGCCTGCCAGGACTTTCCCCAGCGTACCACCCGCAGGCGAGGTGCATGGGGGCTTTCCTGGATTTCGGGTTGAGGCCAGAGGGTGTCCATACCGTCATCCTCCTTTCAGGGGTGCGGGTCAGGGGTACGGGAAGCCTTATGACTTGGCCTTGTTGGCCGCGGCCTGCCGGTTTCGGGCTTTCCGTTCCCGCTTGCGCAAAATAAACCGTATCGGCGTTCCGGGGTAGGGGAACTCCTCCCGGATGCGGTTTTCCAGATAGCGCAGGTAGGAGAAGTGGGCCAGGTCGGGGTCGTTGACGTGAAGGACGATGGTGGGAGGCGGTTTCCCCACCTGGGCCGCGAAGTAAATCTTGAACATCTTGCCCCCCTTGCCGGGAGGGGGATGGGCCTCCATGGCCTGCTGGAGGATGCGATTCAGCCGCGAAGTGGGGATGCGCTGCCGTCGCGCATCGGCCACTTCCAGCACCGTGGGCAGGATGCGGCTCACCCGTTGGCCCGTTTTGGCGGATACGAAGAGGATGGGCGCATAGTCCAGGAACTTGAGGCGGGCCCGGACGTACTCGGTGTACCGGTTGATGGTGAACTCGTCCTTCTCGATGGCATCCCACTTGTTCACCACGATGATGGCCGATACGCCCGCGTCCATGATGAAACCCGCGATGTGCTGGTCCTGGGCAACCACCCCTTCGGTGGCGTCGATGACCAGCAGGGCCACATCGGCCCGTTGCAGCGCCCGCAAGGCCCGGAGCACGCTGAACTTCTCCACGCCCATTTCAATGCGACCCCGGCGTCGAATGCCCGCCGTGTCCACCAGGATGATGTCCCGACCATAGTAGCGGATGGGCGTGTCGATGGCGTCGCGCGTGGTGCCGGGAATGGGGCTGACCAGCACCCGCTCCTGACCCACCAGGCGGTTGAGCAGGCTGGATTTGCCCACGTTGGGCCGTCCCACGATGGCCACCCGGATGGCCTCGTCCTCTTCTTCCTCCCGATAGCGGGGCGCATAGGGGAGGACCTCCAGCAGGCGGTCCAGCATGTCCCCCACGCCCTTGCCGTGGAGGGCGGAAATGGGCAGGGGGTCGCCGAAGCCCAGCCGGTAGAACTCCATGATTTCCGCGGGGTTAGGGACGTCGTCCACTTTGTTGACCACCAGGAGCACCGGTGGATGCATGGCGCCGTCCTTGGGTTTCTGCAGGCGACGCAGAACCTCGGCGACCTGTTCGTCGGCGGGGGTGACGCCGTCTCGAGCATCCACCACGAAGAGGACCGCGTCGGCTTCCTGGACCGCGGCCTGAACCTGCTCCCGAATGGCCTCGATGAAGTCCGCGGAATCCACGGACAGGGGTTCCCGGCCGCTCTGTCCCGCGGTGGGGTCCAGTCCCCCGGTGTCCACGATATCAAAGACCCGGCCCTGCCATTCCACCGTGCCGTAAATCCGGTCCCGGGTGGTGCCGGGCACGTCGTAGACCACGGCCCGGCGCTCGCCCACGAGCCGGTTGAACAGGGTGCTCTTTCCCACGTTAGGGCGACCCACGATGGCCACCAGGGGACGACCTTTGGCCATGCATTTACCTCCCGTTGTCAACAACCCACGGGGACATTGTACCTGGAAAACGGTCCGGAGCCGCAAGGGAAAACGGAAGCCGCTGCCCTCACATCATCTCTATTCCCAGCGGTCCAGGACCTGGTTCGACCTACACGAGACTTGGACCGTACTCGTTATGCTGCAAAATATAGGGCACCAGAAGTGCCCCATATTTTCGAACCCTCCCCCGGCCCCTGTCACATACCCAAGGAAGAAAGATACATTGATGCAGCGGCGGCGAAGCCGCCGCTGCATCAATGTATTTCCCCTCCTTAGGTCCCGTGTCCAGTCAGGACTATCTACGGCTTGCAGAGATTGGTCTGGCTGGCCCATCTGACATGTCCTTCGCTTGGGGCGAGAAACGGGATCGCGCTGAGATATGGGTATGCATCAGCTCCCGGCACGCATTGACACCCATTCGGCCCTGGACTACACTTGGGACATCCCAATCCAGGAGGGGCAACCATGCCGATGGACCCCAAAACCGCACAGGACCGAATTGGACAGCGCATTCGTACTCTGATGGAACGGGTGAATACGGCCAAGGCCAACAATCTTTACTTCTACAACGTGCCTGTGGAAGAGTTCCAGGGTGGCGCCCGGGTTCGGGTGGGAGGCAAGGAGATGCTCATGTTCGCCTCCTACAGTTACCTGGGCCTCATCGGGCACCCGCGCATCAACGAGGCGGCCAAGCGGGCCATTGACAAATACGGCACCGGCACCCACGGGGTGCGCTCCCTGGCCGGTACCCTGCCCGTGCACCAGGAGTTGGAAGAGACCATTGCCGAATTCAAGGGCGCGGAAGGCGCGGTGGTGTTCTCGTCGGGCTATGTGACGAACCTGAGCGTCATCGCCGCGCTGGTGGGCCGGGGAGACTACGTGTTCTCGGACAAACTGAACCACGCCAGCATCGTGGACGGGTGCCTGATGTCGGGCGCCAAGTTCGTGCGCTTCCGCCACAACGACATGGATTCCCTGGAACAGCGTTTGCAATCCGTTCCTTCGGATGCCACCAAACTCATCGTGGCCGACGCCGTGTTCAGCATGGACGGCGACATCATCGACCTGCCTCGCCTGGTGGAACTGGCCCGTAAGTACAACGCCTGGCTCATGATTGACGAGGCCCACTCCGTGGGCGTGTTGGGCAAGACGGGCCGGGGGATTGAGGAACACTTCGGCCTGGGTGACGTCATCGACATCAAGATGGGTACGCTGAGCAAGACCATCCCCTCGGTGGGCGGGTACATCGCGGGCAAAAAGGACCTGGTGGAGTACATCCGCCACGCCAGCCGGGCCTACATCTTCTCCGCGGCATTGCCGCCGGCCCAGGCCGCGGCGGCGGCAGAGGCCTTCCGGGTCATCATGGACGAGCCCTGGCGGGTGGAGAAACTCCAGGCCAACGCGCAGCATTTCATCCAGGGCCTGAAGGAGCGAGGCTTCGATACCCTGTTCACCGAAACGGCCATTGTGCCGGTGCTCTGCGGCGAAGACGAGACGGCCTTCCGCATGACCGCGGAGTCCTTCAAGCGGGGCATCTTCGTGCTGCCCGTCATCTCTCCCGCGGTGCCCGTGGGCATGGCCCGGTTGCGGGCCACGGTGACCACCGCGCACGAACCCGAGGACATCGAATACGCCATGGACGTCTTCGTGGACGCGGCCCAGGCCGTGGGCCTGCCTCTGCGCCAACCCACTCCATGAGGTCTGGCCGTCAGCCGACCGCCGACTGCCGACTGCGGACAACCCACTGATGGCGTCCCTGCTCCTCAAGCCCGGTCGCGAAAAGGCCCTGCTGCGCCGGCACCCCTGGGTGTTCTCCGGCGCGGTGCAGCGGGTTAAAGGCAACCCCGGCCCCGGGGAAACCGTGGCGGTGCTCACCGCGGAGGGCAAATTCCTGGCCCAGGCCGCGTACAGCCCGCATTCCCAAATTCGCGCCCGGGTGTGGACCTTCCGCGACGACGTGGTGGTGGGACCGGATTGGTTCCGGGAGCGGTTGGAGGCGGCCCGCTCCCGGCGGGAGGGCTGGATTCCCCCCGAAACCACGGCCTACCGGGTGGTCTTCGGTGAGGCCGACGGCCTGCCGGGACTCATCGTGGACCGATATGAAGATACCCTTGTGGTGCAATTGCTCAGCGCGGGCGCGGAATACTGGCGGGAGACCTGGGTCACGCTGCTGAAGGAATGGCCCGGGGTGCGCCACATCTACGAGCGCTCCGACGTGGAAGTGCGCCGGTTGGAGGGCCTAGAACCCCGGTCCGGCCCCTTATGGGGTCAACCGCCCCGGTACGTTCGCTATCGAGAGTGCGGACTGACCTTCGTGGCCGATATCGTGCAGGGGCATAAGACGGGGGCCTATCTGGACCAGCGGGAGAACCGCCGGGTGGTGCGGGCCCTGGCCCGGGGCCGGGAGGTGCTGGACGTTTTCTGTTACACAGGAGGCTTCACCGTGTACGCCCTGGCGGGTAGGGCCGCCCATGTCACCGCGGTGGACGTGTCGGAAGAGGCCCTGAGCCAGGCCCGGGAACACGTGGCCCTCAACGGGCTCCCCCAGGAACGGGTGACCTGGGTGCAGGGCAACGCCTTTGAGGTGCTGCGGGACCTGGTCGCCCGGGGCCGCACCTTCGACCTCATCGTGCTGGACCCGCCCAAGTTCGCCCAGCGGGCCGAACAGGTCCCCCAGGCGGCCCGAGGATACAAGGACATCAATCGGCTGGCTTTTCTGCTCTTGCGTCCCGGCGGCCTGCTGGTGACCTTTTCCTGTTCCGGGCACGTTGCCCCGGACCTTTTCCAGAAAATCGTGGCCGATGCCGCGCTGGACGCGGACCGGGAGGCCCACATCCTGCAACGCCTCTTCCAGGGGCCTGACCACCCTGTGGCCCTGCCGTATCCCGAGGCGGCCTACCTGAAAGGGCTCGTGGTACGGGTCGCGTGAGGCCCACGGCGTTGCATCCATCGGGGCCAAGCCGCCGGTCAGCAGTCAGCCGTCCCCACGCAGTCCGACGGGTGGCCACGGGGGTTCCACCAATGCCCCAGCATCTGAGGTTCGGATAAAGGTCGGGACGGAAGGGGGATGACGCCTGCCGAGAAAGGACACCAGCGTTTCGCGCAGGCCTGACCCGACCCTGGACTGCAGCAAAGAAGAAGAGATCATGTGAGTAGTAGCGGCGAAGCCCCTGCTCACATGATCTCTCATGGCGGGCCCAGGGAGGAGCGACGTGGGCTTTGCCGTCATCCCTTGATGCTTGGCGTGCCCGCAGGTGTGGTAGGATGGAATCAGCTTTCCGGGGAGGAGGTTTCCATGCCCTCGTCCGGTTATCGGTTGACCATCTGGGGCGCGGCCCAAACGGTGACGGGTTCCCGGCACCTGCTGGAAGGCCCGCGGGGCGCGCTGCTGCTGGAATGCGGCCTGTACCAGGGCCGCCGTCAGGAATCGCATCGGCGGAATCGGACCTTTCCCTTCGACCCGCGGCGGGTCCAGGCCGTGCTCCTCAGCCACGCCCACCTGGACCACTGCGGGAACCTGCCCAACCTGGTGAAACAGGGCTTTGAAGGGCCCATTTACGCCACCCCGGCCACCGCGCACCTGGCCACGCTGGTCATGCTGGATGCGGCCCACGTCCAGGAGGAGAACATCCGCTATCTGAACAAGCACCGCGCGCCCCACGAGCCGCCCCTGGAGCCCCTGTATACGGTGGAGGACGCGTTGCGGGCCTCCCGCATGTTCGTGCCCGTGCCCTACGAGCAACCCTTCCAGCCCCTGCCCGGTGTGCAGGCCCGCTTTGTGGAAGCTGGACACCTGCTGGGTTCCGCAGCCGTGGTGCTGGACCTGGACACCTCCCCCCGACCCACCCGGTTGTGGTTCTCCGGCGACATCGGTCGGCGTCACCTGCCCATCTTGCGGGACCCGGTCCTCCCCCACGAGGCCCACTGGCTCCTGATGGAATGCACCTACGGCCACAAGCCCCACCGAGACCCCCGGTACGCGGTGGACGAACTCCGCCAGGTGGCCCGGGAGACCTTCGAGCGGGAGGGGAAACTGGTCATTCCCGCGTTCGCCATCGGCCGTACCCAGACCATCGTCTACCTGCTGCACACCATGATGCGCCAGGGGGAACTGCCCGAGGTTCCCATCTATGTCGACAGTCCCATGGCCGTGGAAGCCTCCCAGATTTACCGGGCCCACCCCGAGTGCTACGACGAGGAAACGCTGCGGTTGCTGCGCCTGGGCGTCCTGGAGGACCTGCTGGGCTTCGGGCGGGTGCACTACATCCGGGACGTGGAGGAATCCAAGGCCCTCAACGACCGGCCCGGGCCCATGGTCATCCTCTCCACTTCGGGGATGCTGGAGGTGGGACGCATCCTCCACCATCTCATCCACACCATCACCGACGCGCGCAACACCATCCTGCTGGTCTCCTGGATGGCCCCTTACACCCTGGGGCGTCGCCTGGCCGAGGGCGCGGAGCGGGTGCCCATCCTGGGGAAGACCTACCCCGTGCGGGCCCGGGTGGTCACCATCGGCGACCTGTCCGCGCACGCGGGACGCAACTTCCTGCTGGACTACGGGCTGGCTTCCCGGAAGACCCTGAAGGGCATCGGCCTGGTGCACGGCGAGCCCCATGCGGCCCGGGCCCTGATGCAGGCCCTGGAGGACCGGGGCTGGTCGCACGTCACCTATTTCCAGGAGGGTGAGGGATGGGACCTGTGACCCTGCCGACCCCGCCGCGCGTGGTGGCCCTGGTGCCCATGCGGCACCGTTCGGAGCGCATTCCCGGCAAGAACTACCGGCCCCTGTTGGGAAAGCCCCTCTATGCCTACATCCTGGAAACCCTGCTGGCGGTGCCCGAAATCGCCCAGGTGGTGGTGGATACCGACAGCCCCGTCATCATGGAAGGGCTCCGGAAGGATTTCCCCCAGGTGCGGGTGATTCCCCGGCCCGAACATTTGCGGGACGGCCACATTCCCATGAACGAGGTCCTGTGGCACGACGTGCACCAGGTGGTGGCGGAGGTCTACCTCCAGACCCACAGCACCAATCCCCTGTTGCGGGCCGAGACCATCTCCCGGGCCATTCGGACCTTCTACCAGGTGTATCCCGAGTATGATTCCCTCTTTTCCGTGACCCGCTGGCAGACCCGCCTGTGGGACGCCGAGGGTCGTCCCCTGAACCACGACCCCGATGTGCTGCTGCGCACCCAGGACCTGCCGCCGGTGTACGAAGAGAACTCGTGCCTTTACATCTTCACCCGGGAGCGTTTCCTGGAGCGGCGCAATCGACTGGGGTACCGGCCCTACCTTTTCGAGATTCCGGCCCTGGAGGCGGTGGACATCGACGAGCCCGCGGACTGGGCCGTGGCCGAGTGCCTGCTGCGCCAGCGAAGGGGGGAGGGATAAACGAACGGCGGCGAAGCCGCCCCACATCCCCTGTAGGGGATTTGACAACGGCGCTCTTTTGAGGTATAAAATGCGTACACCCCCTCGCAAAAGGGCCTTTGAAGGGCCGATTTTCAGGGGGTGTACGCAGAGGAAGGCACTTTGACAACATAATACCGAAAACACAGGGAGAACGTTAAAGTCTCCCTCCAGGTTCGAATCCTTATTTCGGAATTTTCCATTAGTTGCAAAACAAAAAATGCCCGTAAGGGCATTGCGACTAACAACGGCAACGTGCGCTTCATTGATAACTTGGAGGCTAGTTGCAAAACAAAAAATGCCCGTAAGGGTGTTGGGGTCGAGGGTGCGGCAGTCTGCCGCACCCTCGTTTTTTTCGGGGTTCTGCGCTGAGGTTGCGCCAGGGCGTTGAATAAAGGGTGACCACGCTTTGCCCGCAAGGGACGGCCAGGGGCCTCACCTCGGCCCGACCAGGCTCGGGACCGCGGACCAGAAGAAGGGGGTGGGGGCAGCGGCGAAAGCCGCTGCCCCCACCCCTTCTTTTTTCCCCTTTGCGCGATTGCCCTCCCCTCCGGTTCACGGTATGCTTTAGGATGTCCTGTGGGAGTGGAAGGGCCCCGGTGGGCCCCCCGGTCTTCAAAACCGGTGGCGGGTCGCGGTCGCGAGCCGCGGTGGGTTCGACTCCCATCCACTCCCGCTTTTTCAAGCAGTCGGCGGTCAGCAGGTCGTGGTCAGCGGTCAGGGTGTTCTGGAGGACGGAAGACGGCCGTTGTCCCGAATCCTTTCCACAGATGAGGTGCCTATGAGCCAAGAACTCCCCTATTACGTGCCCGGCATCGTCCCCCCCATGGGACCGTCGCCGGTGAACACCGATGTCCTGGTGTCCCTCCTGCAGCGCTACATGAGCATCGACCACATCGTCTGGGAAAGCCTGGCGCCGCAATCGGGCCAGGTGATTGCCCGCTTCATCGGGCGCATACACGGCGACACCGCGCAGGCGTATCAGGAACTGGACGCCCATCTCCAGGGATGGCACATCACCCCCCTGTTCCGCTTCACCCCCGACCGCAAGCGTCACATGGTCATCCTCATTCAAGGGCGTTTGCAACCCCAGCCCTCCCGGGTGTGGGTGAACGCCCTGCTCTTCGTCCTCACCCTGCTCTCCGTCATGCTCACGGGTTTCCTCTACCACGGCGGCGGTCTCGAGGCCCTGGTGGGCGTGATGCGCTCCCCCGAGGTCCAGCGCCACTGGCTGGAGCTGGGCCGGGCCTTCTGGCGGGGCATGGGCTTCACCGCGGCCCTGATGGGGATTCTCCTGGTGCACGAGTTGGGGCACTACTTCGCGGCCCGGTGGCATCGGGTCTCCGTCACCCTGCCGTACTTCATCCCCTTTCCGCCCTTCCTGAGCCCCTTCGGCACCCTGGGCGCGTTCATCCGTCTGAAGGCGCCGCCCACCAACCGCCGCGTGTTGCTGGACATCGGCCTGGCCGGACCCCTGGCGGGCTTCCTGGTGGCCATCCCCACCCTGTTCCTGGGCCTGGCCCTCTCCCGGGTGCAACCGCTGCCTTCCCCGGTTTCGGGGGAACAGTTGTTCCTGGAGGGCAATTCCCTGCTGTACCTGCTGGCCAAGTGGCTGCTCTTCGGTAAGCCCCTGCCTCAACCCCTGGCCTATCAGGGGCCGGCCTGGTTGCACTGGCTGCGCTTCTTCTTCACCGGGCGCCCCATCCCTTGGGGAGGCATGGACGTGGTGCTCCACCCCGTGGCCTTCGCCGCCTGGGCCGGGCTCCTGGTCACGGCCCTCAACCTCATTCCCGTGGGTCAGTTGGACGGGGGGCACATCGTGTACGCCTGGCTGGGCCACCGGGCGGCCCGGTTGCGGCCCTGGGTCCTGGGCGCGCTGGTGGTGCTGGGCCTGGTCTGGACGGGATGGTGGCTGTGGTTCTTCATCGCCTGGACCATCGGGCGGGCTTATGCCGAGCCCCTGGACACCATCACGCCTCTGGACCCGCCCCGGCGCCTGCTGGCCTGGGTGGGCATTCTCCTCCTGGTGCTGACCTTCGTTCCCGTACCCATGCAAGTCGCCATGGGGAGGTAGGAAGCCATGGCCGTCGCGGTTTCGGCTCGACGGCGGACGTCCTTCCCCCGTTGGGGATGGGTGGGGTTGTTGCTCATCGCCGTGTTCTGGCCGGTGAACTGGTTCTGGCCGGGGTTGCGGACCCATCTGGCCTTCTTTCCCCTGTGGCTGGGGTATGCCCTGACCATGGACGCCCTGGCCTATCGCCAGAGGGGGACCTCCCTGCTCGCCCGTTCCCCCCGGCGCTACGTGGGGTTGTTCTTCCTCTCCGCGCCGGTGTGGTGGCTGTTCGAGGCCTTCAACCTGCGCCTGCAAAACTGGGTCTACGTCGGTCGGGAGTTCTTCGACGACCTGACCTACGGGGTGCTCGCCACCCTGGCCTTCAGCACCGTCATGCCCGCGGTCTTCGGCACGGTGGAGTGGATGGCCGGACACGCCTGGCTGGCGCGGTTCCGCCATGGACCGCGTTTGGAGCCCACGCCCCGGGTGGCGGCCACCTTCTTCCTACTGGGCCTGCTCGGCCTGGGGTTGATGCTCCTCTGGCCCCGTTACTTCTTCCCCCTGGTCTGGGTGGCCCCTTATCTCATGACCGAAGCGGTGAACATCTGGCGGGGACATCGCTCCCTTCTGGAGTGGACGGCGCGAGGCGACTGGCGGCCGGTCTGGGCCGTGGCCCTGGGCACCCTGTTCACCGGCTTTTTCTGGGAATTCTGGAACGTGTTCAGTTACCCCAAGTGGGTTTACCACGTTCCCTTCGTGCAGTTCTGGCACATCTTCGAGATGCCCCTGTTGGGGTATCTGGGATATCTGCCCTTTGGCCTGGAACTGTTCGCCTTCTACCACCTGGTGATGGGCCTGGCCGGGTTCCCCCGGGATACTTACCTGGTCGCGGGCCTGGAAGGGGCGCTGGCCCGGGCAGAAAAATAAAAAGTGGGACGGCGACGCCGCCCCACTTTTTCCCTTCAGGGTAGGGAGGGAACTGCCCT
The DNA here is from genome assembly GCA_015484985.1 of Anaerolineales bacterium. Taxonomy (GTDB): domain Bacteria; phylum Chloroflexota; class Anaerolineae; order Anaerolineales; family DRMV01; genus S139-71. The sequence goes on from WFUL01000145.1 coordinate 11,967, forward strand.
CCCCCTTTGTTTAGACCAGGCGCTTCCGCACCGAGGCGCTGATGAAATCCAGGGTGGAGACGGTGATGGCGATGAGCCACACCGCGAGGCCCGCGTGCTCGTACTGCACCTGGCGAATCCACTGGATGAGCAGGAAACCGATGCCGCCGCCGCCCACCAGACCGATGACCGTGGACATGCGCACGTTGATGTCCCAGCGGTAGAGGGAGAAGGCGGTGAAGTGGGGGAGCACCTGGGGTAGCACCGCGAACATGATGGTCTGCAAGCGGTTCGCGCCGGTGGACTGGATGGCCTCGATGGGGCCGGGGTGGATGCTCTCGATGGCCTCGGAGTAGAGTTTCCCCAGCGCGGCGATGGTGTGGATGGTGAGGGCGATGAACCCGGCGAAGGGTCCCAGGCCCACCCAGATGACGCCCACCAGACCCCAGATGAGGGGTTCGATGGAGCGCACCACGTTGAGGATGAGGCGGGTGACGGTGTAGACCCACTGGCCGATGGGCACGAAGCCCGAGTTACCCCACCGGTAGGCCAGATAACCCCAGGCCAGCGCGCCCAGTCCCGCGCCGATGCGGGCGATGTCCCCGGCCGCGGCCGCCACTTCCTCAGGGTCCCACACAATCCCCAGGATGCCGTGGGCGTAGCCCAGGCCCAGGGGCCATCCCATAGCCGCGCCGATGAGCGCGAAGCCTCCGTATCGGATGGCCGCGTTGGCCCAGCCGGGCAGATGCTGGGAGAGACGGTCCAGGGCCCAGCCCAGGAGGCGGAAGCCCAGGAGCGCGCCACCTCCCACCAGCAGGAAGCCGAAGAAGGCCACGGCCACCGGGGCCTTCTCCAGACCGCCGAGCCACAGGGCCACCCGTTGCGAGGCCTGCCATCCCACCCAGCCTCCCGCGGCCAGGCCCAGCACACCGCCCACCAGCCCCTGGGGGGAAGTGCGCAGGGTGAACATCAAATTGCGGGCCGCGAGGAAGGACAGGGGCACGGCGAAGAGCATCCCCGCGAAGGTGGCCATCAGGCCAATCATGATGCTTTCCAG
>WFUL01000146.1 GCA_015484985.1 Anaerolineales bacterium
GCGACCCCCAGCATGCCCGGTACGGCCTACGTGCTGTTCCACCACGTCATGGGCGAAGCCGGAGGCGCGCGGGGTGTGTGGGGGTACGTGCAGGGCGGCATGGGCGCCCTCGCCCAGGCGTTGGCCCGCGTGGCCCAGGGGCATGGCGCGCACATCCTGACCCGGGCGCCGGTGGCGCGCATCCTGGTGCGAGAGGGACGGGCGTACGGCGCGGTGCTGAAGGATGGCCGGGAATTCCGGGCACACGCCGTGCTCTCCAACGCCACGCCCGCGGTCACCTTCCTTCACCTTCTGGAGGAAAGCGAGCTGCCCGCGGATTTCGTGGCCCAGATACGGGCCATTCCCTATCCCGCTGGCGTGGCCAAGATTCACCTGGCCTTGAAGGGGCTTCCCAGTTTCCGGGCCCTTCCGGGCACGGAGCCGGGTCCGCAACACCGGGGCACCATTCACATTGCCCCCACGCGGGCGGATATCGAAGCCGCGTTCGCCGAAGCCCTCCAGGGGCGCCTCCCCCAACGCCCTATGTTGGAGCTGACCCTTCCCTCGGTGGTGGACCCGACGGTGGCGCCCGAAGGCAAACACCTGATGCAGATGTTCGTGCAATACGTTCCTTACCAGCCCGTGGAAGGCCCCTGGCCTCAGGTCAAGGACGCCTTTCTGCAGCGCTGTTTGCAACTCCTGGCCGAATATGTGACCAATTTGTGGGATATCGTGGAGGACGCGCACATCCTCACCCCGCTGGACCTGGAGCAGGAGTACGGCCTGACGGGCGGAAACATCTTCCACGGGGCCATGACCCCCGACCGGCTGTTCGTTTTCCGTCCCGTGCCGGGGTACGCGGATTACCGTACCCCTCTTCGGGGTCTCTACCTCTGTGGTTCCGGCGCGCATCCCGGCGGCGGGGTGATGGGCGCGGCAGGGGCCAACGCGGCACGTGAAGTCCTGCGCGACTGGCCGCGCCTGAGCCGATAACCCTCTGCGATGACTGGGAGGAGAGAATCATGCCCATGGTCCATCTACCTACCAGTGTCCACCTGCACTATCTGGATCCCAATCCGCAGGGACAGCCCGCGGTGCTCCTCTTGCACGGTTTGGGGGCCACGGGGGAATCGTGGTCCTTCCAGTTTCCGGCCCTGATGGAGGCCGGGATGCGTCCGCTGGCCCCCGACCTCCGGGGCTTTGGACGCTCCTCTTTTCCCGGTTCCTGGTCGATGCCCGAAGTGGTGGCGGATTTGAAAGCGCTTTTGGACCACCTGGGCCTGTCTTCGGTCCATGTCGTGGGCATTTCCATGGGTGGCGCGGTAGCCCTGGCTTTTGGGCTGACCCATTCGGAGTACACCCGCTCCCTGGTGTTGGTGAACACCTTTGCGCGCCTGAGGACGAAGGCGCGCACCTATCCCTACTTCCTGTTGCGCTTCCTCCTGGTCTTCTTGCTGGACGTGAATCTGCAGGCCCGGATGGTGGCCCGGCGCATCTTTCCGCGACCCGAGCAAGAGGCGTTGCGTCAGGCCCTGATTGCCCAGGTGGCCCAGGCGCATCCCCGGGCCTATCGCCTTGCCATGTGGCGTCTGGCCCGCTTTGACGTGCATCCCCGCCTGAAGGAAGTGCGGGCGCCCACCCTGGTGGTCACCGGCGGCCGAGACACCACGGTCCTGCCTGAGGTGCAGCGAGAGCTGGTGGAGGGGATTCCCGGCGCCCGTCACCGGGTGTTTCCTGAGGCCGGTCACGGCCTGACCGCAGAGGACCCGGAGGCCTTCAACCGCGTCTTGCTGGCCTTCCTGCAAGAAGTGGAGGCCCGGCTCCCCGCGGGCCGGGGTGGATGACAGGTCTTCCGTTGTCCGGGCCGAAGACCGCGTTTTGGGTTGCCTGTGGTTCCCACAAGGCGAGAATAGGCCAAATTGCCTACCGGGGCCCTTGGAAACGGCGCATGGCCCTTCCGGGGCGCCTTGGTTACGATGAGGGTGCCGAAGCACAGGCAAGGTCGAGACCCGGAAGGGCGTTGCGAGGAGGATGCACATGATGATGTTTGGGATGATGGGACCCTGGATGTGGTTGCTGTACCTGGCGTTGCTGGGGCTGTTCGTGGTGGGGGTGGTCTGGTTCGTCCGGCAGATGCCGGCCGTCCAGCAAGTCCCGACGCCGCGAGAGGCCAGCCACCCCGAGGACATGGAAGACCCCAAGGACGTGTTGCGCTTGCGGTACGCCCGCGGGGAAATCACCCGTGAGCAGTATCTGACCATGCTCAAGGACCTGGATGAGGCGGCATGACGGAACACCCTGCTCTTGTAATTCCGCATGAGTACGAGCATGTGGAAATGCGCCTGCTGGGCCTGCTCCGAGAGGCAGGCTTCCGGGTTCATCGCACCTTTTGCCTGAGCGAGGCCCGCTCCACCGGCGGGACGTGTTCGTGTCCCCACCATGGCTCCATGGCCTGCACCTGTGAATGGTGCACCTATTTGGTGTATGATAAAAGCGGTCACCTGGTGGCGACGCTGACATTGTACGGCCATGACGAGCGCACCCGGATTACCTGGAAGGGGGATGCGGAGCGTCTCCCGGAGCTGGATGCGGTGCTGGCATCGATCCGGGCATCTCTGGATGCCAAACACTCACCATGAGGAGGTGAACCATGGCCATTGATCCCGTTTGTGGCATGCAGGTGGACGAGAAGTCCGCGGCTGCGACGTACGAGTACAAGGGCACGGTATACTATTTCTGTGCCCCGGGGTGCAAAGCCGCTTTCGAGAAGGACCCGGAGAAGTACCTCCAGGGTTCGGGCCATGGGCACGGCCATGGCGGTGAGCACGGTGGTCACGGACACCACCATCACGGCGGCCACCATTAGGGTTGAGGCGGGGGGTCGAATCCCTGCGGGTTCGATCCCCCGTTTTTCCGTAAACCTGGACGTCGAGGAGGCGATGGGATGACCGAGGCTTCGGGGGACGTGATTCGTGTGTTGCTGGCGGATGACCATGCCGTGGTGCGGGCTGGCATTCGTGAACTGCTGGAACGGGATACCCGAATTCAAGTGGTGGCCGAGGCTCAGGACGGCATGGAGGCGTGGGCGAAAATCAGCCACACCCGTCCCGATGTGGCGGTGCTGGACATTCGCATGCCCAAGATGAACGGCATCGAACTCGCACAGCGCATCCGTCAGCGCTATCCGGATATGGGTGTTTTGATTCTCACGGCTTATGATGACGACCCCTATATCGTGGCCGCGTTGCAGGCCGGAGCCAACGGATACGTCTTGAAGACGGCCTCTCCGAGGGAGCTCATCCGCGCGGTGTACGAAGTGTACGAAGGGCGCTCGGTCCTGGACCCGGCGGTGGCTCAAAAGTTGCTTTCTCGGGTGGCTTCCGAGGGCCAGGCGCCGACCACGCCCGTTCTGACGCCCCGGGAGAAGGAAATCCTCACCCTGGTGGCCAAAGGGTACACCAACAAGGCCATCGCCGCGCAGCTGCACATCAGTGACCGTACCGTGCAGGGACATCTGGCCCACATCTACGAGAAGC
>WFUL01000147.1 GCA_015484985.1 Anaerolineales bacterium
GGATGGTGAAAATCAGGTCTCGCCCGGGAAACCGCATGCGAGCAAAGGCGTAGGCCGCGAGCACACTGAAGGTGAGCTCCCCCGCCAGCGTGATGAGGGTGATGACGACGGTGTTGAAAAAATACTCCGCGAACTGGGCTTCCTTCCAGGCAACGACGTAATTTTCCCAATGCACGGTCGAAGGTATCCACTTCCCTGAAATGGCTTCCCCCAGGCTCATGAAGGAGGTGGACACCATCCACACGAAGGGCCCCAGGGCCAGGACCGCACCCGCGGCCAGAACAAGATAGGTCATGACGATGCGCAGGATGCGCCACAGCCGGTAGTACCAGAGGGTTTTCATGAGGTCCCTTTCCTTCAGGTAGAGGATGACGTGGTCGCGTCCTTTTTATCGGAGGCGGATTCCTGAGACGCCTGTTCCTTCTGCTGCCTCAACCGTCGGTAGTCTACGAAGCGATACCCCACGCCTCGTTCGGTCAAAATGTACTTTGGATTTGAGGGGTCCTCCTCCAGCTTTTGACGCAAGTAGTTCACGTAAAGCCGCACGTAATGGTGCTCGTTCTCGTATTCAAGGCCCCAGACCTTGTGCAAGATCTGCTCGTAGGTCAGCACCCATCCGGCGTTCTTCACCAGATGGTAGAGCAGGCGGAATTCCGTGGGTCGGAGTTTCACCAGTTTGCCATCCACCCACACTTCTCGACGGCCCAGGTCGATTTTCAACCGGTCGTCTACCTCAATGACCTCATCGGGCATGACGGCCTGGTAACGACGCAACACGGCCTGAATGCGACTGGTCAGCACCCGAGGGCTGAAGGGCTTGGTGATGTAATCGTCCGCGCCCAGCCTCAACCCCCGCACGATGTCCTCCTCATCGGAGCGGGCGGTGAGCATGATGACGGGCACGTCGCTGATTTCCCGTATCAGACGCAGGACCTCAAAGCCGTCCATATCGGGGAGCATCACATCCAGCAACACCAGGTCGGGCAACTGCTCCCGCACCTTGTCCAGGGCTTCCTTGCCGTTAAACGCCGCCAGGGTCTCAAACCCATCCTGTTCCAGGTTCAGGCGAATGAAGCGCACCATGCGGGGCTCGTCGTCCACCACGAGAATCCGGTACTTGCGCTCCCGCTGTTCACCCATGGTCGAATCTCCCCTACTCCCGGACGAACCCAATGATTTCCTCTTCTTCCGAGGGCAGAATCTCGATCACCGTCACCCGACTGAGAGGGAACACCACGGCCTCCACATCGTCCTCCAGGTAGTGCACATCACGCCCGTCCCGTCGTCGGGGATGATACACCACGATAATGGTGTCTTGAGGCTGGGGCAGTCGTTCCACCTCACCAAGGATGGGCTCTTCGTTTGGAAGGTGAACGAGTACTCGAAAACGCTCTCGGGCCATGGGCAGCCCTCCTTTAGGGTCAGAGGTATTGTATCCCAAAGCCTGGAAAACGCCAAACTTGCGAGAGGATTGGTTGAAAGGTCACGCGGGCCTGAACGCATAACGCATCCGGACCGTGGGAAAGCCAGCGACCACATAAGCGAGTGCTTCGCGTCTCGTTCTTCCTCCCTGGGCTTACTTCTCAAATCGCCTGTGGAAGTGTCGTCGGGCCTCTTGGAGATACGAAGGCCGGGCCGCGGCCAGCACTGTGTGGTACGCCTCCGCGTAGTCTCGACCGGGGACCAGAGGGAAAAGGGGCTTCTCTTCCAGGGTCGCTACCACCCCACCTGCTTCCATCAAAACCAGGCTGGGCGCGGCGAAATCCCAGACAAAGGGCGCGCAGTCCACGCTCAGCACGCCCTTCCCTGAGGCCACCAGAGCAATGTGGTACGCACCACAACCTAAAATGCGGCTCTTGTAGCGCAAATCCACCTGGTACAACCAAGGCGTATCCGAGCACAGGTACATGAAACGGGTTTCCTTGGTTGCGGATTCCTGCACATGAATCGGCTGGCCGTTGCGCCAGGCACCCTGGCCCCGTAAAGCCGTGTACATTTCCTCCATCATCGGGAAATACATGGCCGCGGCCAGGGGCATCCCCCTCTCCACGTAGGCCACCAACACACCCCAGAAAGGCAGACCGGCCACGAAGTTCGTGGTCCCGTCCACAGGGTCCACGACCCACACCCCCGAAGCGTCTTCGGGATAGACCGTGGTCCCCTCCTCGCTCAACACCGGCACGTCAGGGGTTGCCGAGGCGAAAAAGGCCCGGATGGTGCGGTCCGCGTCCACATCGGCCTCGGTGACCAATCCCCATTCCTCCTTTTTTTCCCACACACGGAAATTCCGTTGGAGGAAGTATCGTCGTAGACGTTCGCCCACGTGCAAAGCGGCCGCCTCAGCCAGATCCAGCCATCGCGTTTCCATCGTGATCCCTCCAAAGACGAACTGCTTTCTGTTATACCAGTTTCCTGTGAGATGAAACAATTGGACAAGTTTCCGGTCATTACCCGCAAGATAAAGGATGCAGCGGCGAAGCCGTTGCTGTATCCCTTTATCTTTCCCTCCCTTCCCTTTCCCCGAAACTTGCGAAAAGTTCCATCCCTCTTTTTCGCGAGTCTCGGTATAATGCGAACGATGACAAACGAATAGAGGACAACCTTCGGGGCAGGGTGAGTCTCGCCTCTTTTTGGGGCGGGGCAATTCCCGACCGGCGGTGAAAGCCCGCGAAGCCCCGCTTTACCTCCCAGCGACGGCGGGGCCCGACCCGGTGGAATTCCGGGGCCGACGGTATAGTCCGGATGGGAGAAGGTTGTCGTCCTCGGCCCGCGAGGGTCGAAGTGTTTCTGTGACGTCGGAAAGACGTCATCGATTTTGTGTTTTGCCCCGAGGTTGTCCCAACCTCGGGGCTTCGTCGTTGAGGAGGGAACATGGTGTTGAAGCGGTTGGGCCACTATCTACCGGAAACCCTGGCCGTACTCCTGGGACTGGGATTGTGGTGGACCCTGAGCGTGTGGACGGATTTACCCACGTTCATCCTTCCCACACCTATGGACGTTTACCGCAAGGCTCTCTATGCCCTGACCACCGGGCTCCTCTGGCGCCACTTCTGGGCCACCCTGGTGGAGGTCCTTCTGGGCCTGGCCCTGGGTATGAGCGTGGCTCTGCCTTTGGGGTATTTGATGCATAAGTTCACCCCCCTGGAGCGCATTCTGTCGCCTTATCTGGTGGCCAGTCAGGCCATGCCCGTGGTGGCCATTGCCCCCCTGCTCATCATTTGGTTCGGCCCCGGTCTGTTCTCCAAGGTGCTCATCTGTGCTCTCATCGTCTTCTTCCCCATGCTGGTGAACACGGTGGTGGGCCTGGGAAACATCCCGGAGGAATGGCGCGACCTGCTACGGGTTCTGCACGCCTCCTGGTGGCAGATCCTCTGGTACCTGGAATGGCCCGCGGCCTTACCCGTCATTGCCGGAGGACTGCGCATCGGCGCCACCCTATCCGTCATCGGCGCGGTGGTGGGAGAATTCGTGGCCGCGGACAGGGGGCTGGGGTTTCTCATCAACGCCGCGCGCGGGCGATACGACACGGCTATGGTCTTCGTGGCCCTGGCAGCTCTGATGCTCATGGCCCTGGCTCTGTACGGCACCGTGCGCTTGCTGGAGGGCCGCTTGCTGGCATGGCAATCCAATGCCACTTCTCGAGTCCATCAGGGGCTGTGAAAAGGTTCATCACATCTCATCATCAAGGAGGATACTCATGTTGCGTCGCGGATGGCTCTTCATCCTGTTCTTTGCTCTGGTGCTGACCGCCTGTCAGAAGCCGGTCACGCCTGTCCCAACTACGACCGAAGCACCGCCGACTCAAAAGGAAGACCAAAAGCCTGAATCCAATCCAACGGCCCGTAAAACCACGGAATCCATCCGCCTTCCTATGGGCTACATTCCCAATGTACAATACGCGCCCTTTTACCTGGCCCACCAACGGGGATACTTCCGGGACGCGGGTTTTGACGTGGAATTCGACTACAGCTTTGAAACCGACGGCGTTGCCCTGGTGGGTGCAGGCGAGATTCCCTTCGCCGTGGTCTCCGGGGAGCAGGTTTTGATGGCCCGCTCTCAGGGTGTGCCCGTCGTCTATGTCATGACCTGGTGGCAGAAGTTCCCCGTGGCCGTCATCGCGGACGCGAAATTGGGGTTGACGTCCCCTGCGGACCTGAAAGGACAGACCATAGCCCTGCCGGGGCTCTTTGGCGCCAACTACATCGGCCTGATGGCCTTGTTGTACCAGTTCGACTTACAGGAAACCGACGTGACCCTGGAGTCCATCGGGTTCAACCAGGTAGAAGCCTTCGCCTCGGGCAAACAACGCATTGTGGTGGGCTACATTACCAATGAACCCATTCAACTACGGAATATGGGCTTTGACCTGACTGTCTTCCCGGTGGCCGATTACGTCACCCTGGCCTCCAACGGCATCATCACCAGCGAGATGTACCTGCAGGAACATCCCGACCGGGTCCGGGCCTTCGTCAGCGCCCTGCTCATGGGGCTTCGGGATGCCATCGACCACCCGGACAGCGCGTATGAGGTCAGCCGGGAATACGTCGAAGACCTGGCGGAAAATGACCCGGTGCAAAAGGAGGTACTGACCACTGCCCTGGAATACTGGTACAGCGACGACCTGGGGTACATTCAACAGGAAGCCTGGCAGAACATGCACGACGTCCTCCTCAAGATGGGTCTGCTGGAAGCGCCCCTGGACGTCACCCAGGCCTACACCAATGACTTCTTGCCGGAGTGGGCCAAAGGATGGCGCAAGTGATCCTACCCCGTCAGGGGGAGCCCCTGCTCTCGGTGCGGGGGCTCTCCCTGGCTTACGAGAACGACGGCGACCCCTTCTGGGTCCTTCAGGACCTATCCTTCAACGTGGAGGAAGGCTCCTTTGTGGCCATTCTGGGTCCTTCGGGATGCGGGAAGAGCACCTTGCTGCGGGTACTGGCGGGTCTGCTCCCTGTCCCCCAGGGGGAAGTTCGCTTTGACGGGGCTCCCCTGCGGGAACCCCATCCCGATATCGGCCTGGTCTTTCAACACGCGAACTTGCTCCCCTGGCGTACGGTGTTGGAGAACATCACCCTACCTCTGGAAATCCGCGGCATCTCCCAGAACGAAGCCCAACGGCGCGCCCGAGAGATGGTGGCCCTCATCGGCCTGCAGGGTTTCGAGAACACCCTCCCCCGGGACCTTTCGGGAGGTATGGCCCAAAGGGTCGCGCTGGCACGGGCGCTGGTCTACCATCCCCGGCTCCTCTTGTTGGACGAACCCTTTGCACCCCTGGACGCCCTCACCCGGGAACAAATGTGGGGCGAACTCCTCCGCCTATGGACCCATACCCGGGTGACCATCGTGATGGTAACCCACTCCATGACCGAAGCTCTGGTGCTGGCCGACCGGGTCTTGGTCCTCAGTCCCCGGCCCGCGCGACTCCGGCTCACCCTGGACGTGCCTTTCCCTCGTCCACGCACGGAGGACATCCGGTACACCGCGACCTTCGGCACCCTGGTTCAGCGCATTCGGGAAGCCATCCTGAGCGTCCCCTCTCACAACACAAGGCAAGAGAAGGGCCCTTAGGACCCCGGGCCTATGCAAGGGAAACCGTGCTTCCCCCTCGGCGTTTTGCACGTTCCTGAAAGAAAATGGTGTGGGGCAGCGAAGCCGCCCCACACACCATTTCGTTCTCCCTCTGCGGTCCTGGCCCCGGTTCGTTCTAAGCAAGAAGTATACTGCTTGCAGCCGCTGTCCCAACTCTTGTCCTGACCTTACCGAAGACTTCTGGCGGCCTCGGCGCTCACGGGTATAATGGGGGATGTCCCGATTCCTTCCTTGGAGTGGAAGACCATGGCCAAGAAACCACGCAAACGTCGTAAGCGGCAAAAGGAAAAGAAACAACACCTGAGCTACTATGAGCGCCAGCGCCGTCGTTATCAAATCATCCTGACGGTGGTGGGGATTCTGCTGGTTATCTCGTTCCTTATCTCCCTGGTCGTTCAAGGGATTTAGGGTTACGCCCATGTGGCCCCTGGCGCTGGCCTATGCCGTTCATCTCCTCAGCACCGTGATGTGGCTGGGCTCGGTGCTTTCCCTCTTCGACCTGGAGCGCACCCTGCCTCAAGACCCCCAATCGCCGCAAGCCTGGCTACGCGGTTACCGCATGTATATGCGGGTGGCCTGGATGGCGGGTGCTCTGCTCTGGGCCACAGGGATGTTCCAAATGAGCCAACACCCCCTCTATGAGGGCACTCTTAACTTCAGCACACCCTGGGCCAAGGGGCTGTTGCTCAAGCACATCCTGGTACTCTTCTGGGCCGCCTATCTGCTCTACCTCCAACTTGTCCGCCTTCCTCAATGGGAACGTATAGGTCTGCAGGCGCAAAGGGGTGCATCCACGGACCTTTGGGAACAGATCCGGAGGGCCCTGCGCCGGAGCTTCCGAGTGCAACAAATCCTGGCCCTGCTTATCCTCGCCGTCACTGCGTGGCTACGGGCCCAGACGTGAGGGAGGACTATGAAACTGCTCCCCTCCCCCCACCCCATCGTGGCCATCATCCAGGCCCGTATGGGTTCTACCCGACTACCCCGAAAGACCCTGGCCCCCATCGTGGGCAGGCCTCTTCTGGCCCACATCCTCGAGCGGGTCCAGGCGGCCGACCTCATCGACCAGGTGGTCATCGCCACCACCCACCATCCCGACGACGATGCCATCGAAGCCCTGGGACAGGAGATGGGAGTGACCGTCTACCGGGGTAGCGTGGATGATGTCCTGGACCGCTTCTACCAGTGTGCCCGCCAGGTCGGCGCCCACACCATCGTGCGCATCACCGCGGACGACCCCTTCAAGGACCCTCAACTCATCCAGGCCATGCTGTCCTACTGGGTGGAAACCTATCCCTCCTACGACTACTTGAGCAATACCCTGGAACCCACCTATCCGGAAGGGCTGGACATCGAAATCTTCACCTTCCAGGCCCTCGCGCAAGCCTGGAAGGAAGCCACCCTTCCCTCGGACCGGGAACACGTCACGCCGTATATCTGGCGCCACCCTCAGCGCTTTCGCCTCTTCTCCTGGACCCAGGAACGGGATTTGTCCCGTTTGCGCTGGACGGTGGACTACCCCGAGGACCTAGCTTTCGCGCGGGCAGTGTATGAGCGACTGTATCCTCAGAAACGCCTGTTCCTTATGGCGGACATTCTGGCCCTACTGGAAACCGAACCCCACCTGAAGGACCTGCCTCGCCAAGTGCCGCGGAACGAGGGTTATCAACGCTCACGAGCCCAGGAGGCGTCATAATGGGCCGGGTCATCGATTTGCCCACCCTGCGCAACCGCCGTCGCGTGTTCCGGGACCGGGAGCACGCCGGCCGTGTCCTGGCCGAAATGCTGCGCATGGAAGCCGCCCGCTGGCCTCAACCGCTCCTCCTGGCCATTCCTGCGGGAGGCATCCCAGTTGCGGCTGCCTTACATGAGGGGTTGGGCTGGCCCGTGGACGTGGCGGTGGTGAGCAAGATCACGCCTTCCTGGAACACTGAACTGGGATACGGCGCGGTGGCCTGGGATGGTACCGTGCTTCTGAACGACGCGCTCATCGAACACCTGGGAATTTCCATGGAGGAAATGGAAGCCGATGTCCGCCGCACCACCGAAAAGGTGCAGCGCCGCCTGGCCCTGCTCCGGGGCTTCCGACCCTGGCCGGACGTGCGCCGTCATAGCGTCATCCTGGTAGATGATGGACTGGCTACCGGCGCAACTATGCGGGCGGCCGTGGCTGTGCTGCGGGAACAGGGGGTACAGCGCCTGGGCCTGGCCGTTCCCACCGGGCACGCGGATGCCGTCTGGCGCCTGGCCCGGGAAGTGGACACCGTGTACTGTCCCAACATCCGGGAAGAAACGCCTTATTCCGTGGCCGAAGCCTACCAGGATTGGCACGACCTGGATGAGGCAGAATTGCAAACGTATCTGACTCGGCTTTACACATCCTGACTTTCGGACGACAGGCCATGCGTTCACCTCTTCATCAACGGACCCTTCTGCTGGGCGTCACGGGTTCCATCGCCGCGTTCAAAGCCGCGGCGTTGGCCTCCATGCTGACGAAAGAAGGCGCACGGGTCATCACCCTGCTTACTCCTTCAGCCACTCACTTCCTCACCCCTCTCACCTTTCAGGCCCTTACTGGTCAAAGGGCCTATACCCAGGACGACCTTTGGGGACCCCAAGGACACATTTTGCACATCGAACTGGCCCGCCAGGCCGAGGCTATGCTCGTCGTCCCCTGCACCGCGGAAACCATGGCCCAGCTGGCCCAGGGACATGGGAACACCCTGGTGAGCCTGGCCGCCCTGGCCCTGGACCGGGAGCGCACTCCCCTCATCCTCGCGCCAGCCATGGACGCGGGGATGTTCACCCATCCCGCGGTCCAGGACAACCTGGAGCGCCTGAAGCAACAGGGGGCCCATGTCCTGGGTCCGGTATACGGACGCTTGGCCTCAGGCGAGGTAGCTCAGGGGCGTATGGTGGAGCCCGAAGAAATCGTGAATTACCTGCGTCTCCTCTTTGCCCGCCAGGGCCCCCTGCAAGGACGTCATGTGGTGGTCACCGCAGGGCCTACCCGGGAGCCCCTGGACCCGGTACGGGTGTTCACCAATCGATCTTCGGGGAAGCAAGGCTACGCGCTGGCCGAAGCCGCTCGCGATCTGGGTGCACGGGTCACCCTGATTTCCGGTCCTACCCAACTGCCCGCGCCTTACGGGGTGGAACTGCGCGGTGTGGAAACGGCCCAGGATATGTACCAGGCCCTGATGGAAGTGCTCCCCGAAACGGACATCCTGCTCAAAGTGGCTGCCGTGGCCGACTACCGGCCTGCCGAACGGTCCACGGACAAGGTCAAAAAGGGACGCACGCGCTGGACGATTACCCTGGAGGCCAATCCCGACCTGCTTCAGGCGGTTCAGGCCTACCGGGCGGAGTACGGACGGCCCCGGTGGGTCGTGGGATTCGCCGCGGAAAGCCGCCTGGACGAAGACCTGGCCCGCCAGAAACTCCAGGCCAAGAAGCTGGACCTGCTTCTGCTCAACGACATCACGAGGCCGGATGCAGGTTTCTCGGTGGACACCAATCAGGGCATCCTTCTGGACCGGGACGGGCACCGGCAAACCTTCCCGGTCATGAGCAAACGCCGCGTGGCGGACTTGATTCTGGCCTGGGTGCTTTATTTGGAGCAAGGCCACCGGCTATGCCACGTGGTCCCCTGGGAGACGTGGCTTCAGGCTCGCGAACGGGGCACCTTCTTCACGGCCTCCATGGCCCACCAGGGTCGAATGGCCCTGGCCCGGCCCGATCAACTCTTTCGCTGGGTCGCCCGGCAATATCCGCACCCTTCCCCTGAGAACCTGGTGGTGCTCACATTGGATGCCCGCGAGTGGGTGGGTCGGTGGTCCTGGGTCTGGGAAGAGGGGGAGTGGTGGCCCTACCTGCACGTTCAGGAGCCCATACCCGTATCCCAGATTAAAGCCTCACCTTACCGGATGGGCACCTCGCCATCGTAAGAACAAGTACAGCCATGTCCCTAACAGCAAGCCGGGGAGTAGAGGGCTCAACACCCGATGCTGGAACATTTCTTTGGTGAGCGATGGAAGCGCGATGTCCGTCAACCAACGCCCATGCACCATCCAGTATCCCGCCAACAGCCCAAGAAAGCTTCCCTGGAAAAGCCCACGGAAGAGAGAATTGGGCTTTTCCGGTTTCCAGAACACGCCCCATAGGGGGTAGACCAACAGCACCTGGTCCGCCAGGTGGGCGCGAGGTGCCACCAGGAAGGTCAAGACCAGGGTAAACGCGGCCACCGGGGGCCAGGCACGGGGGTCCTTCATGCGTCCAACCCAAACCAACCACCCCAAACTCAAGGCCATCAGGCTCACCAAGTAGGCGGGAGACACACCAGCGGGAAGGAGGGCTTCCCACATCATCCACAGCGGGGGCACAAAGGGTCGATGTTGCGCATAACGCTGTAGAGCCTGCAGGAAATCCCAGGGCCAGCGAGGGAGCAAGACCCAACCGCTGACCACCAGGACGAACAGCATAAATCCGAACGCGCGCCAGACGTCCCAACGACGTTGCTTTGCGCTCCAGATTAACACCACAGGCACGAACAGGGCCACCAGGTGTGGCTTCATCGTGCTGAGGGCCAGGTATCCCCCAGCCCACAAGTCCTTCTCCCGCTGCAAGGCCCAAATCGTGAACGCAACGAAGGCGAAAGCCCACACGGACATCTGGCCCAGGAGCAGTGCCCAGGTCACAGGGTAGAGGAAAAGCAGTCCAACAAGGAACAGCCCGGCCTGCCATCCTTGAGAAGGTCGGTGCCACACCCTCCACACGACCAGACTCCCGGAAAGGAAAACCTCCAAGAGGGAGGCCATCCAAAAGGCCTGGGCCCAGGACCGTGGCATCCAGACCAGGGGAGCCACCAGATAGAGGGCATACAGGGGATAGGAGAAAGCCCGAGGGTCTTCGCCAGAACGCGCAGGGCGACCATACGACTCCTGCATCGTCCGCAGGGTCACCTCTTGGTCATAGGGAGAACGGCCTTCCAGGAAGAGGGCCCGTGCCCCGGACCACAAGGGTGCGAAGTCCCAAATCAATACGGCGCGACGGGAGGTGAGAAAGTGGTGAAAACCGAGAGCGAGTATCCCCCAACAGGTGAGGAACAGGAGAGCTGGTAGACCCCATGATTTACCCGAGGAACTTAGCTGACCCATAGGCCGACACCTCTGAGTACAATTGAATCAAACCTCAAAGCCGACAAATCGTCCCGGGAGGCCGTCCATGCCCATCGGCGTGCTTTGGCTTCATCTTCACATGCCGGGCATTCGCTCTCTGAAGGAGAAACGCCGGGCGCTGCGGCCCTTGCTGGTCCGCTTGCAAAAGGAGTTCAACATCTCCGTGGCCGAGATGGATTACATGGAACATTACGAACAGGCCCTGGTAGCCTGTGCCCATGTGAGCAACGACGCCAAACACACCCACCGCACCCTGCAAAAAGTCCTGCACTGGGTGGAGACCCATTGGGGCGAGGGCTACGTGGCGGATGAGTCCATCGAAATCATCTGATGAGATTCCAGGGGATGAAAAATAACCTGAGCATCGGGCAGCCGAGGATACCCGATGCTCAGGCGTTTTTCGGTACATTGCCGGGAACTTAGGCGAACAGGTAATCCGCCGTGCGCTTGAGCATGTCCACGCCGCGGATTTCGGTGTCGAAGAGGGGCACCACGGCACGCACCAGGGGGCCAAAGAGCTGCTCGATTTCCTGCATATACCTCTGCTGCATGGCCACCCGATTCTTGACGAACGGGTCGGCGTCTTGAGGAATGGCGCGAGGATTCATGTACATGTTCACCACCACGCCCCCGATGGGAATCCCGAAATCGGTGAACCAGTTGATGAAGCGTCGAATCACCGCGATAGGCAGGGCCTCGGGCAGGGTGACGAAGAAGAAGGCCGTCTTTTCCGGGTCCGTCAGGAGTTGCTTGGCCCGTTCGATGCGTTCCTGGAAGGTCACCAAGTAATCCAAAAGGGGATCCTTCTCCTCTTTGGCTTCCTTCGAGAAAGAGAGCTTGATGCGCAGCTTGCGGGCCTCCTCCCGGCTTTGAATCATCTTGTTCACCCACAGGGTGTATACCGCGGACATGCCCAACAGGCGCCGCGCGTTGGCCGTGGGCGCGGTGTCGAAGACGTACACGTCGTACTCGCCTTTGAAGATGATTTCCAGCATGTTCTCGAACATGGCCGATTCTTCAAAAGCCGGATTCATAGTGGCCGCTTCGATGAACTCCTCGGCCCGGCCCTTGATGTCCGCGTACTTCAGGAACCAGGAGATCTTCTCCCGGATATCTTGTTTGGCCCGTTCGATGGTGTCCCGAGTGTCGATTTCATAGGCCCACAAATTGGGTACCCCCTCCACTGGGGTGGGCTTGCCGAAAACGTCCTGGTCCAACATGCTGGAGAGGCTGTGGACCGGATTTGTGGATGCCAGCAGCACCCGATGGCCGCGCTGAGCCAGACCCACCGCGGCCGCGCCGGCCATGACCGTCTTCCCCACGCCACCCTTGCCGCCAAAAAAGGTGTACCGCAAGTTGGGATGTTCATCCAAAAACTGACGCAGGGATTGGGTGATAGTGATGGGAATATCCAACGTGACCGCGCTCATCCTTCCACCTCTCCAAACAGGTATTCCGCCACTCGGGCAATCATGTCCAGCCCGGTGACGTCACGCTCCAGTTCGGGCACTTGGGCCAGTACCTCGCCGCCAAAGCGCTCATGTATCTCCTTCAGGTACTTTTGCTGCATATCATAGCGATTGCGCAAGTAGGCGGGGGCATTGGGCGCCAGAGCCACGTCTTTGGGAATCACCCGATTCAGTACGTACCCGCTAATGGGCACCTGAAACTTGGCAAACAGGCTTGCCGCCTTGAGGGTATCTCGAATCACCATTTCTTCAGGAACCAGGACAAAGAAGAAAGCCGTCTTTTCCTTGTCCGTCAGAATGCGGGAAGAAGTAGTGATGCGATCCCGAATGTATTGCAGTTCCTGCAGGATTTTGTCCTCTTCCAGTTCCTTCTCCCGCATCACGTGGGCCGCCATGCGGGCATATTCCTGCATCTCCTCTCGCAGCCTGGTAATCTTCGTAATCCACTGGTCATACACACTGGCCATGCTCAGGTAGTACAGGGCATGGCCCAGCGGGACCAAGTCGTAGATGTAGTAGTCGTACTCACCGGCCAGGACGATGTCCACCACCTGGTCGAAGATGGCCGATTCCTCCATGGCTGGCTCCGCGGCCGCGGCCTGGATGTAGGACTCGATTTCATCAGGAATACGGTCGAAGCCGTACATGTCCCGGATTTTCTGGCGAATCTCTTCCTGATACTGGCGGATGTGCGTATCGGCATCGATTTCCTGGGCGTACAGGTTGGGCATGATTTCCACAGCACCCTTGCCGTAAATGTCTTTCTGAAAGATGTCCGACAAGGATGCTTGCGGATCGACAGAGAAAACGAGAACGCGATAACCCTGTTTGGCCAGCCAATATCCAGTGGCCGCGGAAAAGGTGGTCTTGCCCAACCCGCCCTTACCGCCGTACATGATGTACCGGCGCTCGGGGTTCTCTTGGAACATTTGAGCCAGGGCTGTGGCCATGGTGTCACCTCACTTCCAATGGGGGTTGGGTGAAGGGTTACGCCAGGGCGTCGGTCAAATCTCGCTCCCGCAACATACGTCGCTTCCATGTGGAAATTTGCGGTACCACGTAGGGGAGCAACCGCAAGGAATAGTAAGGAGGCAGAATCGGAACACCTAGCATATCACCCATGGTGATGAGAATGAAGAGATGTTCCATGCTGCCCCGGGTTTTCAAGGCATGTCGGGCCATCTCATGGGTCGCCATGCCGTAAATAAAATCCAGAACGTGTTTCTTCACCTTCCGAAGAAAACCCTTCTCCTCCGCCATGCTCTGCCTCCTGCACCAAAGGCGTTGTTTCCTCCTATTCTAACCCCAAACCGAGGAAAAGGATGCTCTTTTGCAAGAAAATTCAGATTTGTGCCCTTTCGGCCCCTACGCTGACCCTGAGTATAATGCAAGGGAAGGAGCCACGACCTATGGAAGATCTCAACCTCATTCTGGTCGAAGAGGCCGTCATCGCCCTGTTCCTCGTGGCCACCCTGGTGGGCATTCTGGCCAAGAAGTTGCGCATGCCCTATACCTTGGGGCTCGTCCTCATCGGCCTGGGATTGAGCCTGCTCATCCACATTGAAGTCCCCCTGACCTCGGATTTAATCCTGGCTTTGTTGGTTCCCCCCCTGGTCTTCGAAGCCGCGTTCCACCTGCGGGCTGAGGACGTGGCTCGGGATGCGCTTCCCATTTTGGTCCTGGCCGTACCCGGTGTGGTACTGACGATGCTCATCGTAGGCTTTCTGGTGTACTACGGTGCCGGATTGGAACTGGGGCCGGCTATGCTTTTCGGTGCCCTGGTGGCGGCAACGGACCCCGTGGCGGTGGTGGCTTTGTTCCGGGCCTTAGGTGTACCCAAGCGCCTGCAGGTGTTGCTGGAAGGCGAAAGTCTGATGAACGATGGCACGGCCATCGTGGTCTTTCACTTGGTCCTGGGGGTCCTGGCTACAGGCGCCTTTGATTTGTTGGCCAGTTTGACGGATTTCCTGCGGGTGGCCGGGGGCGGCTTCCTAGTGGGCCTGGCCCTAGGAGGCATCACTTCGGCCTTGATTGCCCGGGTAGACGACCATCTCATTGAAACGGCCCTCACGGTGGTACTGGCCTACGGGGCCTATCTGGTGGCCGAACAGTTCCATGTGAGCGGCGTTCTGGCCGTGGTGGCAGCAGGGCTCATCAACGGCAACATCGGCCCTCGCGGTATGAAGCCCACCACGCGCATTGTGGTACGCAATTTCTGGGACTTCGCCGCGTTCGTGGCCAACTCCTTTGTCTTTCTCTTGATTGGATTTCAGGTAAACCTGCCCGCGATTCAGGAACACCTCTCTCTGATTTTGTGGGCCATTCTGGCTGTACTGGTGGCCCGGGTGGTGGATGTGTACGGTCTCACCTGGGTGGGCGATCCCATTCCCTGGCGCTGGCGTCACGTCCTGTTCTGGGGTGGCTTGCGGGGTGCCATCTCCCTGGCCCTGGCCCTGGGCATTCCCCCTTTCCTGGGCGCCCTTCGGGAACAACTCCAGGTTATGGCCTTTGGGGTGGTGCTCTTCACTCTGCTGGCCCAGGGCAGCACCATCGGCGTCCTGCTCCGTCGTCTGGGCCTTACCCAACACGACCGGGTGAAACAAGAGTATGACCGTTACCGGGCCCGCGCCATAGCCACGCGAGCCTCCCTGGATTATCTGGAACGCTTATACCGCCAGGGTCTGATTTCCGAAACCACTCGTAAAAGCCTGCATACCATGCTTCAGGCTCGCTTGAGCGAGCTCCAGCACGCCTTGCGTCAGCTCATCCGGGTCCACCCTCACCTACACGCGGAGGAGTTGCAAGACGCTCGTCTGGAAATTCTGCGGGCCCAGCGAACGGTCTTACAAGAACTGGTGCAATCCGGCGCCATCGGGGAAGAGGTCTACGAGGAACTGGTGGGGGAAATCGATGCCGCGCTGGAAGAGGCCGTGCCGGTCTGGCCCGGACTGGTGCTGCGGCGCTCCCCCGAAGCGCCCCCCATCCGTCACATCACCTTCGCCGTCATTCACGAGCGGGACCGGGAGGCGGCCTTCTCCGCGCTCAACCAACTGGCCGTGCCCTTTACCGCCTTCCCCTCCGTAGGCGGTTATCTCAAACGGCGTAACATCACTTTGCTCATTGGCCTGCCTGACGGTCAGCTGGCCGATGTCATCGAGGCGCTTCGCAAGAGCTGTCGACGTCGGGTGGAATTCTTGGCCGAACCCCGTACCCTCAAGGGCCTCCCGCTCCCCTTGCCCCTGGTTCGACCCAGGCCCGTGCCTGTTGGAGGAGCCACCGTGTTCTTGATTCCGGTGGAGCGTTACGAGGAGGTTTGAACATGGCAACGGCCATGAAATTGGTTGTAGTAGTCGTCCAGGACGTAGATACCCCCCGTATTATGCAGGCTTTATTGCAGGCAGGCTACCGAGTCACCCATGTAGCTGCCACCGGTGGCTTCATGCGCCGAGGACTGGACACCCTCATGATTGGTGTAGAGCAAGAAAAAGTGGATGATGTCATTGACATCATCCGCCGCCATGTGTCCACGGAGGCCGAGACTTCCCTGAGACGGGGCATGGTGTTCGTGTTGCCCGTAGAACACTTTGAGCGCATTTGATTGATATACCAACTTTTCTGCGAAGTGAGCCAAAAAGACAAAATGGGGATGGGACGGCTTCGCCGCCCCATCCCCATTTTGTCTTTTTCCTGTCCTCAGTCGCCTGCCGACACCGGACGAGCCCCCTTCGGAACCGTGACCCGCACTCGACCTGGGGTAGGATGGGGCCAGAGGGCAACCAATGTGCCTACGACGAAGACCCATGCACCAAGCCACATCCAGCGCACCAACGGATTGTAGTAGAACTTGAACGTCGCGCCTTCTGTGGTGATGGGTCGCCAGAAGACCAGGAGCGCGTATAAATCCTGTTCCCAAGTACTGTATACGCCGGGAATGGTCATAGGCTGCTGCTCCAGAATGTAGAAATCCTGTCGGGGATAGATGGTGGACACCAACTGGCCATCTTTGTACACGTTCAGGATGGCCCGCGCGACACGACGTCCGTCATTGGTGTTGAAGACCTGCAGTTCCTTGTATTCCACCGTGTACTCTTTGATTTGCAATCGTTCGCCTGCCCGCAAGGTGCGCTGGGTCTCATACTGTAGGAACTCGATACCCACGATACCAATGGCCATGAAAACCACACCCAGGTGAATGATGTAGCCGCCGAAGCGCCGGGGGTTGCGGGCAATGAGGCGTACAAGGGCTACAGGGAAGGGTTCCTTGACGGCTTGTTGACGGGCTCGAGCCCCACGCCAGAACTCCAGCAGGGTAACGGAGGCCGCCCAGGCTGCCAGGGCGAATCCCAGCAGCGCGCCCGGTGAGCGCAGTCCTCGCCAGGCCAGGACCACGACCACGCCCAAGGTCATCAGGCCGGGAAGCCACAGCGCCCGGCCTAATTGTTTCACCTGGGTCCGTCCCCAAGCCGCCAGGGGTCCAATCCCCATCAAGAGCAGCAAGGCGGCGAACAAAGGTCCTGTCGCCCGTTCATAATAGGGTGGCCCCATGGTGACCTTTTCACCCACGAACAGCTCCGAAAGGAGAGGATAGATCACACCCCAGAAGCATACGGCCAGAATGCTTAGGAAGAGCAGATTCACGTACAGAAACATGGCTTCCCGGGAGAGGAGGGAACGAATGGGACGCACGCTTTTCAGGTCGTTCCAGCGCCAGATGAGCAACGCCGTCGAGGCCAGGAAAGTGCTGGCGATAAAGATGAAGAAAGCCGGGCCGATGCTACTCTGGGCGAAAGCGTGTACCGAAGAAAGCACCCCAGAACGGGTGAGGAAAGTGCCGAAGATGACCAGACTGTAAGTAAGGATGATGAGTACCATGTTCCAGTGCTTGAGCATGTTACGACGTTCTTGAATCATCACCGAATGCAGGAAGGCCGTACCCGTCAACCAGGGCATGAAAGCGGCGATCTCTACCGGGTCCCAGCCCCAGTAGCCGCCCCAGCCCAGCACGTCGTACGCCCAGCGACCACCCAGGACCAGGCCCAGAGAGAGAAAGAGCCAGGCCACCAGGGCCCAACGTCGCGTCAGGCGAATCCAACGGTCGTCGGTGCGTCGGGTCATCAGCGCGGCAATGGCGAAGGCAAAAGGAATCACAAAGCCCACGAAGCCCAGATAGAGGGCAGGCGGATGGGCAATCATTCCAGGATGCCGAAGCAGGGGATTGAGCCCCTGCCCCTCTGGAGGTACAAAGAGTTGAGCCCCCCTGGGGGGCAGCAAGGCTTCGACCACCTCACCTGTCGGCAGCGCCCAGAGTCGACGGAAAGGGTTCTCCAGCACAGTGGTCAGGAACAGGAAGAAGGCCAACGTCAGCCCCGTTACCATGATGACCCAAGGGAGGAACTCGCGATCTCGGGACCAGTCCCGCCAGGCAACCGTAGATGCGTACAGGGCCATCAACCATGACCAGAACAGCAACGAACCGGCCTGTCCTCCCCACCAGGCGGTCAGGCGCAGATACATGGGCATAGGGGAATTGGTCACAGAATGTACGTAGGCCACCTCAAAATTCAGGTTGGCCAACAGATACAAGAGGGTCAAAGAGGAAATCGTAAGCAGGATGAAGACGATGCCCAGCGCATAACGCGCGCTTTCAATCCATCGTGGTTCCTGACGTACCGCGCCCCAAGTGGAGGCGATGGTGGCATAGAGCGCTGAGGCAAAGGCCAGCACCAGGGCAGCTGCACCCAGGGTGACCATCCACCAACCCATGGTCATATCAACAGCCTCCTTACATGACGCTTGCGCTAACCACACCCAGTGGATGTGGCTCCGTTTAGGCCATTGTACCCCAAAAAGCATCCTGGCCATCCCGTGAAATTGGCGGGGGCGTAGACCTAAGGGAGAACCGGAGGAATGTCAATACAACAAACAAGGCTTGTAAGAACTCAAAAAACCTGTCCCCCAACTTTTCCACCTTGACGCCCGTTGGTGCCACGGTACAATAACGGGCAGCCTGGGGCCGATTATGGCTCACAGTCGCTTTTATGTTTGTTATCCAAAACTTCAGTACAGGAGCGAAGGTAACCCGCATGTTGCGGGTGAGAGGCGCTCCGGGAGGAAGCATGATGGCCGAACGACCGAAACTCCAAGCGCAACGACGCACTCTTTTGGGCAAGAAAGTCAAACGTCTGCGACGGGAGGGTAAACTGCCCGCCATCCTGTACGGACCTACTGTGGAAGACCCCATTCCTTTGGTTCTGGATTACGCCCAAGCCTACAAAACCATCCGTTCTCTGGGACCGTCTGCCCTTATCGATTTGGAAGTGGACGGAGAAACGTACACCACCATCATTCGGGAACGGCAACGGGACGTGATCACCGGGAAACTCCTCCATGTAGACTTTCAGGCCGTTTCCATGACCGAAGAGGTGGAATCCGAGGTGGCCATCGTCCTCAAGGGCGAAGCGCCGGCGGCCAAGCATTATGGAGCGACCATTGTGCAGGAACTGGAAACCCTGGACGTAGAAGCCCTGCCCCAGAATTTGCCGGAATCCATTGTGGTGGACATCTCGGTGTTGGAGGAGCCAGGTGACACCATCACGGTGGGCGACTTGGTCCTGCCCCCCGGAGTCAAGGTCCTCAACCCTCCTGATGAAGTCATCGTCGCGGCCGTCGGTCCGGAAGAAGAAGCCGAAGAAGAGGAATTGGCAGCTGTGGAAGGCGTCGAACCCGAAGTCATTGAAAAGGGCAAGAGGGAAGAAACAGAGGAAGAGGAATAGAGCCTCCCCTCCTCCCGCCCAAACCAAAAGGGCGGCGCACATGGCGCCGCCCTTTTGGTTTCAAAAGCATCGAGCCGACCCTGCTGAGGGGTCGGCTCCCCGCC
This sequence comes from Anaerolineales bacterium, assembly GCA_015484985.1. Classification (GTDB taxonomy): domain Bacteria; phylum Chloroflexota; class Anaerolineae; order Anaerolineales; family DRMV01; genus S139-71. The sequence continues at coordinate 19,113 of WFUL01000147.1, forward strand.
CGGAGGAAGGAGGAGAAGAGATGCTCGCCTGCTGCGATTCCTACTATAGCACAGAAAGCCTTGCGTGTATCTTACGAATCCTTTACGCTTTCCTTACGCCGCTCGAAGGGTTTCATCCTCTTCCGGATGAACGTCCTCTACCCGGGTCACCAGGCGGCCTCGGTGCAGGCGGACATGCACCCGTTCCCCCACACGAACCTGGGTCGCCTCACGCACGAGCCGTCCTCGTTCGTCCAGGACCCACGCATATCCCCTTTGTAGAGGAGCCGTGGGGTCCAATCCGTGGAGACGCTGCTGCCAACCGGACAAACGCAGTTGTTCCCGCTCCATCCGGTACAGGATGGCCTGCGTCATTCGTCGGGAGAGTTCATCCAGACGCAGACGTTCCTGACGTAAGGTATACACAGGCGATACCTGGTTCAAGCGCCTGTTCCATCCAAGCAACACCTGCTCTTGGAAACGTATTACCCGTTCCATGGCCCGCACCATCCGGGCACGCAGGTGGTCTAAGTGCCGTATCAGTTCCTCCCGGTCCGGTGTGGCCATCTCAGCCGCGCCCGTAGGCGTGGGCGCACGCCGGTCCGCGGCAAAGTCCACCAGGGTGAAGTCCGTCTCATGACCCACCCCCGTCACCACGGGAATGGGAGATTCCGCTACCGCCCGCACCACCCGTTCATCATTGAAGGCCCAAAGGTCTTCCAGGGAACCACCTCCCCGGGCCAGGATGATGACATCCGGCGAGGCCCGAATCATGCGTTCCAGGGCTGCCACCACCCGCCGGGGCGCTTCTTCCCCCTGCACCAACGTTGGGGCCAGCCACACCTCCACCAAAGGATAACGACGACGCAGCGTGTTCAAAATGTCCCGTAAGGCCGCACCTGTCAGCGAGGTCACCACCCCAATCACCCGGGGAAAAGGGGGAAGGGGTTGTTTACGATGCGCGGCGAACAAACCCTCGGCTTCTAGGCGGGCTTTCAGGCGCAGGAAGGCCTGGAAAAGGGCACCCTCTCCCAGAGGGCGTATCTGGTCCACATAGAGCTGATACGTACCTCGGGGACCGTAAATGTCCAGATAACCGTGCACCTCTACAGCCTGACCCTGCTCGGGCTGGACCTCCAAGCCGTCTACATCCTCCCGCCAAACCACGCAGCGGATTTGCGCCCGTTCGTCCTTCAACGTGAAGTAGACATGTCCGGAAGCAGGGCGGGAGACGGTAGACACTTCTCCCCGAACCCAGAGGTTCTGCAGGGCCTCCTGGCTGTGCACCAGGGCCTGCAAGTAACGGGTCAGCTGGCTGACGGTCCAGGCCTCGCCCGTGGGCAAGTTCACGATGGCCTCCCCTGGGGATTCTCCGCGTTCCGTTTCCTTCAAGTATACCGGCTTCCCCACCCTGTGCTCCCACGGCCATGGGCTTGAGAGCAGATCCTTAAAGAAAGGTGTGTGGGGCGGCGGCTTCGTCGCCCCACACACCTTTCTTCCTCTTAGTACGGTCCTGGGCTCGGTTTGTTCTAAGCGAACGAGACAGCCTCAAAGGTTTCTCCTTGGGCCATTCCATCTCTATCCGAGAAAAAAGCCCCAGGGCTGAGGGTAAGAATCCCTTGGGCCCATTCCATACTTGTCTTGAAAGGTCATGGATAGATTTGACCGGATTTTGGGCTGACGGGAGGGAAAATCGTAAGAATGGTGAGATCAATTTTTGCGAAAATTGTCAGGTCTGGCGAAAGTGGAGGTTTTATGATACACTTTTCAATGAATGTTTTGTCTCACGATGGTGTTTCGTAGTTCATGTTTTTGTTCCATGTTATTGACAGTGTTTGGGTCTTTGTGCGTAAGAAGTGAAGGGAAAGGGGGACAATCACATCATCGCGTGCGGGGTGGAAGACAATTCTGTGAGATGGGTGGGGATTGCCCGCGCCTATCCCGCGTGTTGAGGGAGGAGGGGCAATGAGTGCGCGGCGGTTCCGTAGTCTGCAAGATGTCCTGCGCCAACACCGGAGAATGCGTTTCGTAGGCCGGGAGGATTGTCTGGATTTCTTCCGGACGAATCTGGATTACGCCCCTGAGGACGAGCGTAAACGCTTCATCATCCACATTTCCGGCCCCTCAGGCGTGGGCCTGACGCGATTACTACAGCGGTTACAAGAAATTGCTCAGCATAAGGGCGCGCTTACGGCCTGGGTGGACGGTTATATGGTCACCCACGTCTTTGAAGCCATGCGGGCGATTGAACGCCAGTTATCGGAACAAGAGGCCCCACTTACCCTGTTCAACAAAATCTATCGAATTTATCGGCGTCTTTATCGCATTATTCGGCTGGATGCTCGCGCCCCTTTGGGCCTCCCTCACCGTATATACCACTACTTGGTGGATCACTGGTGGGTTAACCGTACGGGTGTGGAAGCCGCCCTTCTTGATAAATTGGTGGACCAAGGACGACCCCTTCTGGCGCCTATAACGATGGAACGATACCTTAAAAGTCGACTTTCCACGCCCGAGGAAAGGGCCATCCTTTTGGAGCCCATGCTGCATCTCACCCGAGCTTTCCTGGCCGATTTGATGAAAGTGGCCGGAGCACCTCAGCCTGTAGTTATCTTTTTGGACGATTTCGATTATTTGGCGGATTTCATGGAGCCGTGGCTCCATGACGTTTTGGAAGGGCGGTATGGTCCTCTTTCCCTTTACGTGCTGTGGGTTATTGGGGCCAAAAAGCCCCTGGATCGAGTGCGGTGGGGGCCCTATGAAAGCATCATGGCTCGGTTAGAGGTGGAACCCTTCACAGAGGCAGAGACTCGCAGCTATCTATTACGTCGCGGGATTTCCTCTCCGCGGGCCATTGAGGTGATTCATAAAATTGCCGAAGGACGGCCTCTATGGGTAGCGGCATTGGCCGATGAAGTCCCGGACGATGAACTCCAACTGGGTTCCATGGCCGGGGTTCCCATTGAGCGGCTGGTCAAATGGATGCCTCAGGAACAGGTCGAGGACTTGCTTATCGCCGCTCTACCCCGTGTTCTGGATGAGCCCATTTTGGTCGAATTGGTGGGCCAAGAGCGGGCACGGGCTATCCTGGAAGGGTTGCTTACCAAAAGTTTCGTGCACCGTACCCCGCGAGGATTGGTGCTCAATCGAGAGATGCGTCAGGCCCTTTTGCGCTATTGGCGGAACTATAACTTCCCGCGTTTCGTTCGTTACCAGGAACAACTCTCCCTGTATTACCAGAACGAGCGGAAGCGTTTGATTGATAAAACCACCCCTCGGGACACCCTGTGGCAAGAGCTACTTCTGTACGAAATCTATCACCGCTTGGTGATGCAACCGGATAAATCGCTGGCCGAGGCCATTGACGGCTTCTTCGAAGCCTGGGAAATGGATGTGCATTGGGCCTACCGGTGGGCCACCACCTTGGTGGACGCGGGCTGGGATGTGGAATCTTGGAACCTGCACAAGTGGGGTCAAAACCTATTACGCGCTTACCAGGCCTTTGAGACTGAAACCTTTCAGGAAGCCATTGACCCCCTAACATTGGTGGTAGAGGCGCCCGAACCCATTACCCGCCACACCCGAGCCATGGCTTATGCTTACCGAGGCTTGGCTTATTTCCTGTTGCGGGACCCTGAACGCGCGCTGGCTGACCTTTCCGAAGCCCTTCGATTGGAGTCCAAGCACGGGTGGTTGCGGGAGCGCCGAGGGGTGATTTCCCTCCTGGTTCGCCAGGAACTCCAGGCGTTGAAAGATTTCACAGTTCTGATTCAAATGCAGGAGAACACGGCCTGGGGATACTTGGCCCGCGGATGTACGCACTTCCTATTGAGTCGACCTTCGGAGGCGCTTGCGGATCTAAATCGTGCGGTAGACGATACGGATATCGGTCCCTGGGCCCTGGCTATGCGAGGTGAGGTCTACCGCGTCCAGGGTTACGACTATCAGGCTATGCAAGATTTTCAAGAGGCCCTTCGCAAGATGGGACCCTCCTTATGGGTCCTCACCCGTCTGGGCAACGTGTATTTCCGCCTGGGGCGGTTTCGAGAGGCGGTGCGCACTCTGGACCAGGTTTTGGAACAAGACCCGGAGAACACCTCGGCGCTGGCCAATCGCGCCTTGGCTTACGAAATGCTGGGCGAGTTCGACCAGGCTCTGGACGATTTCAACCGTGCTCTGGAGATCAAACCGGACTTCGTGTGGGCTCGGGCCCGTCGGGGAGAGCTCTTTATGCTCATGGAGGATTATGAGCGGGCTCTTCAGGATTTCAACGAAGCCCTCCAATTGAAGCCTGGCTATACCTGGGTTCGGGCGACGCGTGCCCTCCTGCTCGCGTTGCGGGGTCAACAGGAGGAAGCCCTTAAAGAACTCAACGACGCCGTCCAACAAGATCCCGAACAGGACTGGTATCGGTTCTATCGGGCGTTGCTCCATATGATGCTCAAACACTCCCGGGATGCTGACAAGGACTTACGGGAAGCCATTCGTTTGGGTGAGGCGCGATTGAAACGGGGTCAAATCGCACCTCCTGTGGGTTTGCTCAATCTTATGCTGTACCATGTCGCTGCAGGAAAGATCAAGAAGGCCGAAGATTATCTACAGAAGGCATTGGAGAACGAAGCCAGTCCCTTCTTCTTGCACTTGGCCCGACATCAGCTGCGTTTGTTGGCTCGCTTATTCCCGGACAGGAAGGAGTTGCAAGAATTCGTCCACAGATTCGAACAGCGATTCCAAGAAATTCTACGCCAGCGACTGAAGGCCGCATGAACCCCTCTGAAGACTGCAAGTTGCTCCCGCAGGTATATCAAGGTTTTTCATTCTAACGAAAGGGTACAGAACCGTAAAAAGCCAAAGTCCGTGTGGGACGGCGAAGCCGCCCCACACCTTTTTCTTCTTGTAGAGGGTAGTGGCACACATTTTACACCATAAGCCAATCAGGGGGCGCATTCGCAAGACTTTCCGACTTTCTTTTTTTATCCACCTTCGGTACACTTTTTACATCATCGCGTGTTTACAGGATGCAGAACATGCGCTCCCTTCGTGACCGGGTGGTGCTGATTACCGGGGGTTCCCGGGGGATTGGTGCTGCGACAGCGCGCCTTTTTGCCCGAAACGGCGCGCGGGTGGTCATCAGCGCGCGTCGTGAGGAACCGTTGCACCGTACGGCCCTGCGCCTTCAAGAAGAGACCGGCCAGGAAGTACGCGCCGTGCTTGCGGACGTTCGTCGACCGGAGGAGGTTCGCAGGCTGGTGGAAACGGCCGTTACCGCGTGGGGTCGTCTGGACATTGTGGTGGCCAACGCGGGCGTGTACGTACAGGTTCCGGTGCGGGAGACCACGCTGGAGGACTTCCATCGCGCGTTTGCCGTGAATTTCTACGGTGCAGTGGCCGTGGTTCTGGAGTCCCTGCCCCATCTCCTGGCCCGGGGAGAAGGCCACATTGTCCTGGTGACCAGTATGGACGCCAAGAAGGGTATCCCCCCAGATGGCCCTTACGTGGCCGCGAAGGCGGCTTTGAGCGCCTGGGGAGACGTGCTCCGTCAGGAACTCCATGGCACGGGGGTGGGCGTATCCATTGTGTTCCCCGGTCGGGTGGACACCGATATGGTGGCTCATTTGCGGGTACCCTGGATTTCCGCCAAGATGCCTCCCGAAAAAGTTGCCCAAGCCATCCTGGACGCGGTGCGTTGGAATCGGGCTGAAGTCATCGTGCCCTGGCAGGCCCGTCTTTTGTGGTGGACCCAGGCCTTCGTCCCCCGTCTGGCCGATTGGGCTGTCCGCTGGCTGCGACTCTCGGGCGAACCCTTATCCGCTGTCCAGGAGGAAGGACCATGACCCAAGGCGTCTATCCCCCTCACCCCTGGCTACAGGCTCAGGAGGTGGCCTTTGTTCCCCGTGCGTCTTCCCCGTTGATCCAGTGGGTGATGCACGGTCTGGCCCGCACGTATCGGGCCCTGGGGCACCGGGTGGTGGACCGGCCCCGCCCTGAACATACGACCATAGTGGTGACTTCCGCCCCTTATGGGGAAGACGTGTACTGGAAGCAGGCGCTGCTCTTCAACCTTCGCCGTTTGTACGGTATGCGACGGGTGGCGAATTTCTGGACGGTGGTCGCGGTATCTCCTCAGCGTTTTCAGGAGGACCTGGCGCGCATCCAACACGCGCTCCAAAAGGGCGTGGAGGGTCTGAGCGGATTGCAGTTTTCGGGGCTGGCACCTTCGGCTGCCTTGGCCTTGTGGGAACAGGGCCGTCGCGGTGGGCCGATCGCCGTGTTGGAGCGGGTGGTGCAAACCCAGGCCAAATCCATCCGCGTGCTGCTGGTCGTGGGGGACGAGCAGCCGCAGGAGGCTTACATTTTCGACCTGGTGGGCGCTTACCCACGCATCCCCTTCCACAACGAAGAGGATTTTCTGAAGGAAATCGTGTGGCGGATGGTGACGGTGGCCAGCACCCGCACGGTGAGCCAGCATCAGATGCAAGGCGAACCCATTCCACGAAGGATTTGGGAGGGCCTGGAGTCCCCCAAGGCGATGATGCGGGCCAGCCGGGCCTTCGCCGAACGGGATTTCTTCTCTCCCATGGTGCGCATCGCGGATTTCACCACTGTACCCGGCGCCCTCATTATCTCCGCCATGATCGCCGAACAATATAGCGAGGGTTGCTTCGCTACCTGGGAGCCCGAATTGAACGCGCTGGTGGCCACGGTGACGGGCAGCGCCCGGCCCGTGCATAAAGGGAGTCTGGAGGAGAAGGACCTAGCCGTCATCGTGGGGGTGCGGCCGGACGGGATGGGGGCCTATTACCGACCTGTGGAGGGCTTGCCCAATGATCCTCCTTCCTCGGAGGCAGTGGAATTGTACGGGATGGATGAGAAACTTCCTCGCATCTCCTGGCAGGGGAATCCGGTGCCGGTCACCCGCTCCAAATTACATGGACATCGCGGAGTGGCGGCTTATGATCCCAAACGAGTGGAATACGTTCCCCTGGAAGAAGTCTATCACCACTATCCCGTTACCTGTGCTTCCGAAGCCCAGGCCTTCGCGGTGAAGGCAGCCTTCCAGCGGGCAGCGTGCTTGCGCAATCCCGAAGACCCGCGGACCTTGGCCTTTACCATCATTCCCTGTCACGGTGTCATCATCGTGGAGAAATGGGTGCCGGGTAAGCAACCCTTCCAGGAGATTTGGGAGGCCATGGACCAGGGAGCGCTGGAGATCTCCCTGGCCGTGCCCCAAGGTCCCTTTGGTTATCAACCGGGACCGGATGGGCGGATGCACTACACGGAGGACCCGGCCTTCTGGCCGTGGCGTCTGGAGGCTTCGACCTCCCAGAGGGTAGAAAGCACGATGTGACCACGGTAAAAGGGAGAGGCGGCTTTGGGCCGCCTCTCTTTCGTCTTCCATGCCAGGTTCAATTGAGATACCACAGAAGCCACCATCCGTAGAACACGGCCAAGAGGCCCAAAAGGGCCAGGACCCAGGTCAGGCGTTTGAGGCCGGTGGGTGAGATGCCCAGATCCAGGGCCAGAGCCCGGATGCCCAACAAGGCGTGAACGACCACCGTGGGCAGGAACAGGGCTTCCAAGACGAACACCACGGGCTGGCGCACGTAGGCCACGACCTGTTCATAAGTGCGAAGGCCTCCAGGTGCAAGATAGTGCTGGGCCACCCAGTGTATTCCCACGAAAAGCACCAGAAGCACGCCTGTGCCCGCCTGCCAGGTCCACCACTTTCCTTCTCGAGGATGAGGCGCCTCTTTCATTCTTCGTGTTCACCCTTAACTGAGGTAAGGAGGGTCTGCAGAGCCGCCCAGCGGGGGTCGATGGGTGCCTGCTGGTGGCCGCAGATTTCAACGTTCAGGTCGGCTCCGCATACCGGACATAACCCTTTGCATTCAGGGGAGCACAGCGGGTTGAAGGGGATGTCCAGAATCATGAATTCCCGCACCAGAGGGCCCAAATCCACAATGCCCGTGGCCGGGTACAGGAGCCCCGACTCGGTGACGTGTTTCTCCGAAAAGGCATAGAGCTCTTCGAAGGTCGCCCGAACGGGTTGTAGGATGGGTTTTAGACAGCGCACACACACCTGGGGTGTGGACGCCTGAAGGTCCGCGCGGAAGAGCAAGCCTTGCGGCGTGCGCACCACCGTCACCGAACCCTTGACGTCTCGGATTTCCAAGTCCTCCAGCCGCACGTAGGCCAGGTCCTGGAAGCGGAATTCCCGCTCGTACCCGATATCCTCGGCGGCGATGAAGCCCACGTTTAAACGGAAAGGATGAAACCCGGCCATGGCTCATCGCCTCCCTGGAGAAGTCGGCACTTAGGCATTATAGCACGCACCTTTCCGAAAAGTACCCAAACGGAGGCCTCGGGCAGGCGTTTTTCAAAATCTAACAAAAGGGGTGTATGTTATAGCCAAAACCGAAGTGAGGGAGGGAAGACCATGGCTGGCGAGGAGACCCGCAAGAGCCTGTGGGAAGTCCTGCGATCCCTTCCGGACCCCCGAGGTCGCCAAGGGCGCCGCTATCCGATGGCCACGCTGCTGGGGTTGCTGTTCGTTGCGGCTCTGGCTGGAGA
>WFUL01000148.1 GCA_015484985.1 Anaerolineales bacterium
CCCCTGTGGTGGCCTACAACGAGGGTATGCGTTTGTACTTCCCCGGGAACACGCCCGAAGCCCGGGAGTGGGGCCTGAAGTACTGGTTGGGTGAGCCCAAGCATTCCGTGGCGGAGTGCGTGGAGCGGGGCCTCACCTATGCCCGGCCTTTATGGGCTTCGGTGCTGCTCACCGGGCCGGAGGTTCCAGAGCCCATCAAGCAGAACATTTTCCTGGGGGACTTCCCCGAGATGACGGAACGGGGCTATTTCGTCATCAACGGCACCAAGCGGGTGGTGGTTTCCCAACTCATCCGTTCCCCCGGCGCTTATTTCGACGCGCCTTATGATGCTGCCGTAGGGCGTCCGCTGGCCACGGCCAAGCTCATCCCTGACCGGGGCGTGTGGCTGGAATTGGAGACCAAGCGCAGTGACCACATCATTCTGCGCTTCAACCGCCGTCGCTCGGTGCCTGTGACTCTGTTCCTGCGGGCCCTGGCTGCGGTGGACGACGGCCTTCCTGAATCCCCCCTCAAGACGGGCACCGATGAAGAGCTCCTGGCCCTGTTCCAGGACGTGGATGTGGACCCCGAACGGCCCTTTATTCGCAATACCATCGAACAGGAGCCGGAACTGGAACTCAATGGCCTCTCCTTGTCTGAGGCCGCCTTGATTGAGCTCTACAAACGCCTGCGCCCCGGTGAGCCCGCGACCCTGGACAACGCGCGCGAGTTCCTCCAGAACCAGCTCTTTGACCCGCGCTACTTCGACCTGGCCCGGGTGGGTCGTTACAAAATGAACCAGAAGTTCGACCTGCACGACCGGGTGCCCATGGAATACCGCACCATCAGCAAATGGGACATTGTGGCCATGGTGCGGCGGCTCATCGCCATCAACAACGGCCTGGAGGCGCCCGACGATATGGACCACCTGGGCAACCGCCGGGTGCGCACGGTGGGTGAATTGGTCTATGCCCGCCTGCGGGTGGGTCTGCGGCGCATGGAGCGCATTATTAAGGAACGGATGTCCATCCGGGGCGACCAGGAAAAGGTCACGCCTGCTTCCCTCATCAACATCCGCCCCATCAGCGCGGCTTTGCGGGAGTTCTTCGCCTCCAGCCAGCTTTCCCAGTTCATGGACCAGACCAACCCCCTTTCGGAATTGCGCCACAAGCGCACCCTCTCGGCCCTGGGGCCGGGTGGTTTGCGCCGGGAACGAGCAGGCTTTGACGTGCGGGACGTGCACCACTCCCACTACGCGCGTATCTGTCCCATCGAGACGCCAGAAGGTCCCAACATCGGCCTCATCGGCCGGTTGACCACCTATGCTCGCATCAACCCCTATGGGTTCATCGAGACGCCCTACCGTCGGGTGTACAAAGAACTGCCGGCCAACGACCCCCGTCTGGTCGGACGCAAATTGCGGGAAGATGTGGTGGACCCCAAGTCGGGCAAGGTCCTTGCCGAAGCCGGGGTGCGAGTGGACGAAAAACTGGCCAAGAAGATTGCGAAGGCTTTAGGGGACAAACCTGTGTCCATTGTGCCCTGGATTTCTAAGGATGTGGACTATCTCACGGCCGACCAGGATGACCGCTACTACATTGCCCAGTCCAACGCGCCCATCAACGAGTACGATGAGTTCGAATCCCGAAACCTCATCTGTCGGTACAAGGGCTCCTTCCTGTTCGCCCGACCGGAGCAGGTGTCCTACGTAGACGTCGCGCCCCATCAAATCGTGGGCGTGAGCGCGTCCCTGATTCCCTTCCTGGAACACGATGACCCCACGCGGGCCCTGATGGGGTCCAACATGCAGAATCAGGCCGTGCCCCTGCTCAAGCCCGACGCGCCCATTGTGGCTACGGGGATCGAACAGAAGGCCGCCCAGGATTCGGGTACGGTGGTGCTGGCCCGGCGGGATGGTGAAGTCATCTCCGTGACGGGCGAGCGCATTGTGGTGCGCACGGACGACGGCGACACGGACGTGTACCCCCTGCGCCGTTTCGAGCGCTCCAACCAGAGCACCTGCCTGGACCAGCGCCCCATCGTCTCCAAGGGCCAACGGGTGAGGAAGGGCGACGTGTTGGCCGACGTGAGCGCAACGGAAGACGGGGAGTTGGCCCTGGGCCAGAACGTGGTGGTGGCCTTTGTGTCCTGGGAGGGCGGCAACTTTGAGGACGCCGTGCTCATCTCCGAGCGCTTGGTACAGGAGGACAAGTACACCTCCATCCACATCGAGAAGTACGAAGTGGAGGCCCGGGACACTCGTTTGGGTCCAGAGGAAATCACCCGGGATATTCCCAATGTGGGTGAGGACCAGTTGCGCAACCTGGATGAGAACGGCATCATCCGCATCGGTGCTCAGGTGGGCCCTGGGGATATCCTGGTGGGTAAGGTTACGCCCAAGGGCGAGAAAGAACTCACCCCGGAAGAGCGGCTGCTCCGGGCCATCTTCGGCGAAAAGTCCCGGGATGTGCGGGACACCTCCCTCCGTATGCCCCATGGTGAGTGGGGAACGGTGGTGGGCGTGCAGGTCTTCTCTCGGGAGGAGACCCGGGACCTGCCGCCCGGTGTGGAGAAGATGGTGCGGGTCTTCGTGGCCCAGCGCCGAAAGATTACCGCGGGTGACAAGATGGCCGGCCGCCACGGGAACAAAGGTGTGGTCTCCAAGGTGGTCCCGGTGGAAGATATGCCCTTCCTGGAGGACGGGACGCCGGTGGACATCATCCTCAATCCTTTGGGTGTTCCCGGCCGGATGAACATCGGTCAGATTCTGGAAGCCCATTTGGGATGGGCCGCGTCCCGACTGGGTTTCCGGGCCAAGACCCCCGTCTTTGATGGTCCCAGTGAGAAGGAAATCGAGGCCGAACTGGCCCGGGCCTGGTTGATCGATCAAGCCTGGCGGGAAGTCACCGAACGAGCCTGGACCTGGCTGAAGGAACAGAAAGGTCTGGAACCGGAACTCTTGCGGAATGAAGACGACGTGCGGGCCCTGTACATGGAGCAGTGGTTAGGCGACCGTGGATATGATCTCTATCGTCTGGCCACGGATGAGGTCTATGCCCGCCGTAGTGCTTTACGAGAGTGGTTGAAAGAGAAAGGATACAATCCTGAGGACATCCTCCATTTTGAAGATGAAGAGCTACCTGTTGTAGAGCGAGAACGTCGGGCTCAGGAGGCTGTCAAAGTGGGCCTGCGCTTGTGGATGGAGTCCTTGGGCTACGATACCTCGGACCTGCCGGACGACGAAGAAGCCATTCGCCAGAAGGCCTCCCAGGTCATGCTGGAAACGGGGCGGCCTATACCCATCTTGGGTAAGCAAATCCTGCGGGACGGGATGACGGGAGAACCCTATGACCGACCGGTGACGGTGGGTGTGATGACGGTTATGAAACTCCATCACCTGGTGGAGGACAAGGTCCACGCCCGGTCTACTGGGCCTTACAGCCTCATCACTCAGCAGCCGTTGGGTGGCAAGGCCCAGTTCGGCGGTCAGCGGTTCGGCGAGATGGAAGTGTGGGCTCTGGAGGCCTACGGCGCGGCTTACACCTTGCAGGAGATGCTGACCATCAAGTCCGACGACGTCGAGGGCCGCAATCGCACTTACGAGGCCATCGTCAAGGGCAAGCCCATCGACCCGCCCAAGCTCCCGGCTTCCTTCAAGGTGCTGGTCAAAGAACTCCAGAGCCTGGGCATCGCGGTGGAGGCCGAGACGCCCGAGGGCGTGGTCACCTTCGGCAAGGA